>JANOJW010000049.1:0-9385 GCA_031418955.1 Hyphomicrobiales bacterium
CGCCTGCGCTGGTCCCCTGGTGGTCGAGGACATCGACCGCGGCATCGCGAACGAGCGTGCGTTGTTCCACCTGCTGAACCTCGCGCGAGAACATGGCCGGGCGCTGCTCGTCACGTCGGCGCGGCCAGCGGGAGAGCTTGCCGTGGCGCTGCCGGACCTCCGCTCGCGGCTGCGCGCGCTGCAGGTCATCGGGATTGGACCACCCGATGGCGAGTTGCTGCGCGCGGTGCTGGTCAAGCTGTTCGCCGATCGCCAGCTCGCCGTCGAGCCGCACGTCATCGCACACCTGGCGCTGCACATGGAGCAGTCGATGGCGGCAGCTAACCGCATTGTCGCCGCGATCGACCAGCGTTCGCTCGAAGCTCGCCGCCGCGTCACCCGCACGCTCGCCGCCGAAGTCCTCGCCGCCGATCTCGGCGCGGAATGAGCGATGCGCGAGCCGTGGGCCGTGAGCGCGATGGTCGAGGCGCACCCGGAAGGACCGGAGTCCGATCGTACTGCGCGGCGATCGGTTGGGGACTGGGGGGCGGAAGTTCAAATCCTCTCGCTCCGACCAATTGCAGCAGACAGAGCCTCAATCGAGCCGTGCGACGCGTGCGACCAGGTGCAACATTGTCGACGCCCGACCCCCGACCCGTCCTCAGAACCGGCGGAGCAGGCGCTCGATGTAGTCGAGTTCGGGTAGCGGCCGCGTCGGCTCGCCCATGCGCTTGCGCAGCTCCTCCAGGATTTCACGCGCGCGCTGCACGTCGATCTCGTCGGGCACCTTGACGCTGGTGCCGAGGTCGGGACCATCGGTGCGCGGCGGCCGGCCGAGCGGATCGCGCGGCGCATCGCCCGCACGGCCGTACTGGTTGGGCATGTTGCGCAGCATCTGCTGCACCATCTGCTGGGCGCCCTGGCGGAGTTGATTGAGCGCCTCCTGCTCGGCGCGCGCTGCACCCTCGAGATCGCCGCGCCGCAGCGCCTCTTCGGCTTGGCGCATCGACTCCTCGGCATTGCCGAGCTGATCGGGCGCCTGCATGCCGCCGCGCCGCAAACCCTCCCGCAGCTGGCCGAGGCGTTCGCGCAGCGAACCCTGGCGCTCGCCCAGGCCTTGGCCATCGCGGCCGCCCGGCTGCTGGCCCTGACCTTGCTGCTGGCCTTCTTGCCCTGGCTGACCAGGGCCCTGCTGCTGACCCTGACCGCGCTGACCCGGCTGCTGGCCCTGGCCCTGCTGGCCCTGACCACGTTGACCTGGCTGCTGCCCCTGCCCCTGTTGTCCCTGACCGCGCTGGCCTGGTTGCTGGCCCTGGCCTTGCTGGCCCTGCTGTTGACCTTGCCCTTGCTGCTGCTGGCCGTCGCCGCGTTGCTCGTTGAAGGTGTCGTCGAGCAACTGCTGTTGCTTGCCGATGATGTCGCCGAACTGGTCCATCATCTGCATCATCTGGTTGTTCTGGCCCTGCCCCTGCTGGCCTTGCGCCATGCGGCCGTTCTGCAGCTGCTCGAGCAGATCACGCAACTGGCTCAGCATGTCCTGCGCGGTCTCCCGCGAACCCTGCCGCGCCATGTTCTCGATGTCGCGCATCATGCGCTCGAGATCCTGCTGGCGGATGGTGCGGTTGTTCTGGTTGTCACCCTGCTGCTGTTGCTGGCCGTTCTCCGCCTGCCGCTGCATCTGCTCGAGGAAATTGTTGAGCGCCTGCCGCAGCTCGTCCATGAGCTGGCGGATCTCCTCGTCGGTGGCGCCGTCCTTCAGGGCCTGCGTGAGCTTCTCCTGCACCTCGCGCAGCGCCCGCTCGGCGTCCGACAGATTGCCGTCCTCGAGCCTGGTCGCGACATGCCAGAGCTGGTCGACCGTGGTCTTCATGCCCGCGCGCGTCTTGTCGCGCTCGAGCCGGTGGTAGGCCGAGCGCAGGCCGAGATAGGCGCGGCGATCGTTGAAGAAGCCCTCGGGCTCCATGGTGATCGCCTCGAGGCCTTTCAGCACATGCGCGCGGTTGCGCGGATCCTCGATCAGCAGTCGGCGCTGCTCGACCACGGCCTTGGCGATCGGATTGTTGAAGCGGCGCTGCGGCAGCACGAACTCGAACGGCTCGCTGCGCCCGGTCTGGTTGGCGGCGTCCTTCGCGGCCAGCGTCAGGCGCACGCGCATGCCGGCCCACGGGTGGCCCGCGAGCTCGTGATAGCTCGAGCCTTCCGCGGTCTTGGAATTGGCGCGGGGGAGGCGCAGCGCCATCACCGGCGGTTTCTCGAGCGGCGGGCGCGCACCCTTGTTGGCGGCGCGACGGGCCCAGCTCAGCGCCGGATCGCCAGCCTTGGGCCGGATGCGCGTGATGCGCGCCTCGGCCGAGACGACGCCGTAGTCGTCCTCGACCTTGTAGGTGAGCTTCATGGCCCCGCGCGGCATCTGCTCGGGATCCTTGGTCAGCGCGATCTTCGGTACGCTGTCGGGAATGATCCGGATCGCCCACGGCTCGACGCCCGAAGCGCCGACGACGCGGATTTTCCCCGAATCCTTCAGTTCCATCTTGATCTCGGCGATGTCGGTGGGCGGTGGCACGCCGGCCGCCGTCGGCACGGCTTCGGGCGCTTTGGCCTCGAGCCGCTGCACGGGCTTGCCTTCGGGCGAAAACTCGACGACGAGGCCCTTCGAGCCGATCGCGCGAATGACCAGCCCGCTGCCCGTCGGCACCTCGAGCGGGCCCTCTGGCTTGGGCGTCGCGCCCGGCGCACGGGAGCCGTCGACCAGGATCATCGGCGCCTTCGCGGTATAAGCCGGCGGCGTGATCCAGGCGTCGAGCCGCGCGTCGGCTGAGAGCACGGGCGCGCCGAACCGGAACGCTGCCCAGATGCGGTCCCGCGCGCTGTCGCCGACCATCAGCACGCCGAGGCCGACGCCCATCAACAGCAGCATGCGCAGCGCCAGCGGATCGAAGCGGTCGGCGCGGGGCGAGGGATTGCCGACCTTGAGGCGGGCCATCATCGCGGCCATACGCGCCTTGTGCGCCTGCCACAGCGTGGTCGCGGCCGGATTGTCGATCGCGATGGTCGAGGTGTCCTCGTAGGTGGAGGCCGGCCGGTGGGGCACACCGGACCGCAGCTCGATGCGCCGGATCGCGTCGGCGCGGGTGGCAGCTGGCGTCCGCGCCGCCCACACGAGGGCTGCGAGCGCGGCGGCCCCGAAGGCACCCAGCAGGGCTGCATGCATCCAGGCGTCGACCGACGACCACACGCCCAGCATGGACACCAGAACGAACAGCCCGACGAGGCCGATCAGCGCCCACATCCTGGGCCACAGCCGCTCGAACAGGAGTGCCGCCCGCGACAGGCGCACCTTGCGCTCGAAGGCTGGATCGAATTTCGGACGACGGTCTTGGGCGGTCGACATGCCGGCACCTTAGCACGACGCGAGGGGGTATCCCGAGCCAACCTGCGCCCGGAACTTCAAATTCTGGTCAACGGAGCCTCTTGAGGACGCTCAATAGAGCCCCAAGCGGAAACCCTTGCCGCCAAGTTGGGCCGAAACGCGGCCGGATGCAACTTTGCCGCGCGCGCGGCAGCGTTAAAGTTCGGTAACCCTGCGCAGGGTGGTCCTCTCACGCTGGCCGTGGCCATCGCGGCGTTGCGACAACTGCGTCTTGCTTTCGCATGACAGCGCCGGGCGGCACCGCTAGGATGCTTGCCGATGTGGGACCGTTCACGATCCCGCACTTGAACAACGACCCAGGGAGTGGAACACGATGACGATTTCCCGCCGCACGGTGGCAGCGAGCCTGCCGTTCGTCGCCGCAGCGCCGTACATCGCGCGTGGCCAGTCAGCCGAGATCGCCGAGGTGGTGATCGCCCAGCAGTTCGGCGCCGTCTACCTGCCGGCCATGGTGATGGAAGACCAGAAGCTGGTCGAGAAGCACCTGGCGGCGGCCGGCTCGCCGACCAAGGTCAAGTGGGCCAAGCTCGGCGGTCCCGCCGCGATCAACGACGCCACCATTGCCGGCAGTCTCCATTTTGCCTGCCAAGGCATTCCCTCGCTCGCCGTCATCGCCGACCGCACCCGCGGCAACATCGGCGTCAAGGCGCTCGGCGCGATGGTCAACTCCAACATCTGGCTGAATACCCGCAACCCGAACGTCAAGTCGCTGAAGGACTTCACCGAAAAGGACCGCATCGCGATCCCCTCGCTGAAGGTCTCGACGCAGGCGATCATGTTGCACATCGCCTGCGAGGACATCTGGGGCAAGGGCCAGCACGCCAGGCTCGACCATATCATCACGGCGCTGCCGCACCCCGAGGCACTGGCCGCGGTGACAAGTGCTGCCCACGAGATCAACTCGCACTTTGCGACGACGCCCTTCCACGAGGGCGAGATGAAGGCTGGCCTCAAGACGGTGACCACGGCCTACCAGATCATGGGCGGCCCCAGCACCGGCCTCACGTTCACCTCGAACGAGAAATTCCGCAAGGAGAACCCGAAGGCGTTCGAAGCGGTCTCCAAGGCGTTCGACGAGTCGTTCGTGTGGATCAATGCCGACAAGAAGCGGGGCGCCGAGAAGTACGTCGAGATGACCAAGGAGAAGCGGCTCTCCGCTGCAGAACTCACTGCGGTGATGTCGACGCCCGATCTCGAGTACACGAAAGTACCGTCGAAAACGCTGAAGATGCTGACGTTCCTGCACGGCATCGGCTCGGTCAAGACCAAGCCCGAGAGCTGGAAAGAGTTCTTCTTCCCCGAGGTGCATGGCCTGGCTGGAAGTTGAGAGAGAATCCCCTCTCCCCATGCCCTTCACTTGCATGGGAAGAGGGCTAGGGTGAGGGGCGGCCGCTTGCTCCTTGTCCACCCGCATGACGGCGGTTCGTACGATGTCGCGTCGTGGCGCCGCCCCTCACCCCGACCCTCTCCCCGCTCGAGCGCAGGGAGCGGGGAAACCCAGGAGTTCCGCGTGAATTCGATGCCCATATCGGCGCCGCTGCTCGAGGTGAAGGGCGTCACCCTGCAGTACAAGACGCGCGAGCACCTCGTCACCGCCACCTACCGGGTGAGCTTCGACGTGCACCCTTCCGACCGCTTCGTCCTGCTCGGACCGTCGGGCTGCGGCAAGTCCACGCTGCTCAAGGCGGTCGGTGGTTACATGGCGCCGACCGAGGGCACGCTGAAGCTCAAGGGCCAGGTGATCCGCAAGCCCGGCGCCGACCGCTGCATGGTGTTCCAGGAGTTCGACCAGCTGCTGCCCTGGAAGACCGTGAAGAAGAACGTGATGTTCGGCCTGGAATCCTCGGGCACCCTGCGCGGCAAGGCTGCCGAGGAGCGGGCCATGCAGTACATCGAGAAGGTCAACCTGACGAAGTTCACCGACGCCTATCCCCACACGCTCTCGGGCGGCATGAAGCAGCGCGTCGCCATCGCCCGCGCCATGGCCATGGAGCCCGACATCCTGCTGATGGACGAGCCGTTCGCGGCGCTGGACGCGCTGACCCGGCGCAAGATGCAGGACGAACTGCTGCAGCTGTGGGACGACACGAAATTCACCGTGTTGTTCGTCACCCACTCGATCCCCGAAGCTGTGCTCCTGGGCAATCGCATCCTGATGCTGTCGCCGCATCCGGGCCAGGTGAAGGCCGAGCTCAACAGCGACGGCACCGATCCCGTCGACCGCACGGGAAAGAAACTTTCCGACACGATCCACGACATGCTGTTTGCCGAGCAGGTCGAGGAGATGGCGGCGCCCGGACAGATCCCGATGCCCGTGCGTAACAGGCTGCCCGCCGCGCCCGCGAACGTCGCACCCTCCCGCATCGAGCCGCCGATCGCTGGAGGGCCGCTGACATGAACGACATCCCGACCATCAAGACCCCGGCCGTGCACAACTACCGACCCGAGTTCGTCCAGCAGGGGGAACTCACCAAGGAGTTCGGCGTCGTCGAGAAGCCGCTGACGATCTTCGAGCGGCTCTATAACAACGGCGGCCTGCGCAAGTTGGCGATCCTGCTGATCATCGGCGCGATCTGGGAGACCTACGCGCGCCATCTGAACAATCCGCTGCTGGTGCCGACGCTGACCGATACTTTGGCGGCCTTCTGGGAAGCGATCGCTGAAGGCGTGCTGCCGGGCCGCGTCGCGACGTCGGTGCGGCTGCTGCTGCAGGGCTACGGCATCGGGCTGCTGCTCGCCTTCGTATTCACCACGCTCGCGATCACCACGCGGCTCGGCAACGACCTGCTCGAGCTGCTGACCTCGATGTTCAATCCGCTGCCCGCGATCGCGCTGCTGCCGCTGGCGCTGATCTGGTTCGGCCTCGGCGACAAGTCGATCATCTTCGTTGTCATCCACTCGGTACTGTGGGCGGTCGCGCTCAACACGCACTCGGGCTTCCGCTCGGTGTCCAACACCATGCGCATGGTCGGGCGCAACTACGGGCTCGGCGGCTTGGGATTGGTATTCAAGGTGCTGATCCCGGCGGCCTTCCCCTCGATCCTGACCGGCTTGAAGATCGGCTGGGCGTTTGCGTGGCGCACGCTGATCGCAGCCGAACTCGTCTATGGCGCGGCGTCGGGCAAGGGTGGCCTCGGCTGGTTCATCTACGAGTCGAAAAACCAGCTCGAGATCCCGTCGGTGTTCGCCGGGCTCTTCGCGGTGATCCTGATCGGCCTGTTCATCGAGAACGTGGTGTTCCGCTTCATCGAGGCGCGGACCGTGCGCCGCTGGGGCATGCAGACGTAAGTAGCCATAACCCTACTTGGCTGGCACCGGCGGGGCTTTGCGCAGCTCCGGCTCGACGAGCCGGCCGTAGTTCTCCGCGCCGGCCCGCTCGATCGCTGAGATGTCGGGCGCACCGCCGGTGCGCCAGCCGAGATAGGCGTCGCCCGCATCGAGCCCCATCGCCTCGGCGACGAGATGCACCCAGTTGCGCACGCCGATGCCGTCGCGGCCCTCCAGCGCCACGAACTCGCGGTGGCACGAGTGAAAGATCGACGCGACCGTATCGCACTTTGCCGCCGCCGCCTCATCCCAGGTCGCCGATACCGCCGTTGCGAGCGCCCCCTTGACGGCGGCAAGCGACGAGCACATGTGCCCGCCGGCCGGCGCGCCCTCGACGATCTCGAGGCCTGGAATGCGGCCGAGCAGGGCGGCGACGCGATCATTCACCGGAACGTGCGAGTTGAAGCCGTGATGACGGTGCAGCAGCACGCGGCGCTTCACTTCGCGTTTGAACAGTGGCGCCAAGCGATCACCGGCGGCGGCCAGCATCTCGGTGACATGCGCCACGTCGAACTGCACGGGATTGCCCGGCGCCATGATGTCGGCCATGTGGATGTGGCACGACGGGCACCACGTCACGACCGTGCTGCGGCCCTCGGTCGCGGCTGCCTCGTTGAAGCGACCGACGGTGCGCTGCGCCATCGTGCTCGCCGCCTTCGGTGTCGCGTCGTGCGGGGTGCCGCAGCAGTAGCCCGGCCCGCCCGCGGCGGTGACGTCGTAGCCGGCCTTCTCCAGCAGCAGCATCGACAGGCGGATCATTTCCGCATGCCGCAGCATGTTGCAGCCGAACCAGAACGTGATCTTTTCGGATGTCAGAGCCATGTCTTCTGCTCCTCGTCGGTGAGCTGGAGGCGCGCGAAGGTCTTCACGCGCGGGAATGCGGCGGGGTCGTGCTTTGCCGCCAACTGCTTCGTCGTGACGATCGCCTGTTGGCGGGCGATGCGAACGAGCATCATGGCGTTGAGCCCCCGGTCACGCTGCGGACAGGCGGCGATGCACAGCCCGCTCTTGCCGCACGCGCCGACCCAGGCGACCGTCGCGTCGGGGCCCGTCTCGCCGCGCGCGAGTTGTGCAAGCCCGCCCGTCACCGCCGTCGCATCGGCGCCGCGCAGCCCGATCGAATCGACCAGCGGGCACGCATCGAAGCACTTGCCGCATGCCGTGCAGAGCGCGGCGAACTCGGGGCCGGCGGCCGCAAGATAAGCTTGGGACGTGGGAGCGGTTGCGTCAGGCATTCGGGTCATGGCCTAGAGCCTGTTCAAATGACAGCAGTCCGTCAAGCATGAGTGACAATCATGACTGTGCCTGATGCCTTGACTTTACCGCATTTGCGAGCGGTATGCCGATCATGTCGCCATCCGCCGCAGATCAGCTCCGCACTCTCGACGAGAAGGAGGTCGCACGCTTCGCCGCGATCGCCGCCGAGTGGTGGGATCCCAACGGCAAGTTCCGCCCCCTGCACAAGCTCGGCCCCGCGCGCCTGGGCTTCGTGCGCAGCCGCCTGCTCGCGCACTTTGCTCGCGACGGCAGTACGCGCCGGCCGCTCGAGGGGTTGCGTATCCTCGACATCGGCTGCGGCGGGGGCCTCGTCTGCGAGCCGATCGCGCGACTGGGCGCAACGATGACCGGCATCGATCCCGCACCCCAGAACATCGCGGCGGCCCGCACCCACGCCGACGGCCAACGCCTCGCCATCGACTATCGCGCGACGACGGTCGAAGCACTGGTCGCAGAGGGCGCGCAGTTCGACGCCGTGCTCTGCCTGGAGGTGGTCGAGCATGTCCCCGACCCTGCCGCCTTCCTCGCGTTGTGCGCCCGCCTCGTGCGGCCCGGCGGGTTGATGGTCGCTTCCACCATCAACCGCACCATGAAGGCCTGGCTGCTCGCCATCGTGGGGGCCGAGTACGTGCTGCGGTGGCTGCCAGCCGGCACCCACCAGTGGGAGCGGTTCGTCACGCCCGACGAGATGGCGCGGCATTTCACGGCCGCCGGGCTCGGGGCCATGCACGCGGAGGGTGTGGTCTATGCTCCGCTCGCAGACCACTGGTCGCTGTCCACCGATACCGACGTCAACTACATGGTGTCGGCGCCGAAACCGGCCACGGCGTGACTCGTTGGCGCGGCGGCGTGAAAGTCGTTGCGATGCGATCTGTGTTCCAGTATTGTTCTATATGCAATCTGGCTCGAGCTCCAACGACATAGATCATGTTCCCGGATGAGCCGGATGATTGGTCGAAGGCAATGAGACGGCGATTTGCCTGAGTGAAAGCCATGTGGGCGAACGAACTGCCCAGACTGTCAGCCCAAGTCGGTGGCCTCGCACTGGCGGCCGGGGCATCAGGAGAGGATCGGGCCATGGATGTCGAGACGGAAATCGCAGAGCTGAAGCGGCGCGTCGGTGAACTCGAGGGCAGCCAAGACGTGCTGTTCAGCCACGTCCGCGCGGCGCACCGGGGTGTCTTGACGCTGCAGGGCCGCGCCGATCAGCGGTTCGACCGGCTGGAATTGCGCATCGACAAGGTTGATGTCGACATGCAGGCGCTCAGGGTCGAGCTGCCGGCGATCGTCGGTGATGCCGTGCGGAGCGTCATCGAAAAGAAGGAGTGATATGACGCGCCGGATCGAGCGTGAAGCATGGGGGTCGAAATG
>JANOJW010000050.1:0-2353 GCA_031418955.1 Hyphomicrobiales bacterium
GCAGCGTCTGCACGACAGGCACCCCACGATTGCGGGCAGCCGCGTGAACCGAGGGAGACAGCAACGGAAAAAAGTTGTGGACGTGCATGACGTCCGGGCGCTCGCGGTCGATCAGGGCGCCGATCTCGTGGGCCGCAGGCACATTCCAGATGGTGCCGGCAAAGGTCCGTGACTTGTCGGCCAGCGACTCGATCCGGGCGTTCTCAACGGTGTGGCGAATGACCTCGTGGCCGTGCTGTTCGAGCAGGCCGACCTCGTTCTCGAAGGCCACATCTTCGCCGCCCCGGCGCTGATAGTAGTTGTGTGCGAGCAGGATGCGCATCTGCGCGAATTTCCGGGTGGGCGGCCACGGCCACAGGGCGGCTGATGCGCTTGCATAGCCAAGAATTGCTTCAGCGACCATCAATCAGTTGACGAAGACGACAGCATCCTTGGTTGCCAGGGCCAGCACGATCGTAGCCGAGCCGCGCTTGAATTGTGCGCAAGATCGCAATCCATTAGGGTCTCGACATGTCTGAGACCCAACGCAAGCTCGCCGGGACAGTGCTGCTCCTGGCCTTCGTGATCGTCTATGTGCTGCTCGCCATGGTGCTGGCAGCGGCCGTGCTGCCGCGCGCCGGCCGTATGGCCGAGTTCATTTACTATGCTCTTGCCGGCCTCGCCTGGGTGCCCGCAGCGGGTCTGATCATCAAATGGATGCACCGGACCTGAGCACGTGTCCTTAGCGTTGCGCCTTCAGTCGCCCACCAGCAACCGGCGCGTTCTTAGCTTTGCGCCTTCAGTCGCCCACCAGCAACCGGCGTGCTTTATCAACTAAGCAGCTGGCCGCCGTCGACCGCGATGGTCTGGCCGGTGATCCAGCTCGCCAGATCGCTGGCCAGGAACGCGGCGACCGAGGCGATTTCCTCGGGCCGCCCGAACCGGCCCCAGGGGATCGACCGCAGCGTGCCCTGGTAGAGATTCGGGTCGGCCGTCCGGCGCTGGTCCCAGACGCCGCCGGGGAACTCGATCGAGCCCGGCGCGATGGCGTTGACGCGGATCTTCTTCGGCGCGAGCGTCAGGGCCTGGGACATCGTGTAGTTGTTGATAGCCGCCTTCACCGCCGCGTAGGGCGCGCTCCGCACGCTCGCCGCGAAACCCGAGATCGACGAGATGTTGACGATGGCGCCGCCGCCGGCCGCCTCCAGATGCGGGATTGCGGCATGCGAGGCCCGCACCGTTGCCATGAGATCGACGTTGATGCCGGCAGCCCAGCCCGACTCGTCGTCCTTCATGCCGAAACCCGAGGCGTTGTTGACGAGTATGTCGAGCCCGCCGAGCGCGGCAGCCGCGTCTCCGACGTAGCGCGTCACCGCCGGGCCATCGGCGAGGTCGCAGGCGCCGAAGTGGACCCGCCCACCGTGGCGGGACAACTCGTCGGTGGCGGCCTTCAGGCCGTCCGCCCCGCGCGCGCAGATCGAAACTGCCGCCCCGTCCCGCGCCAGCGCCTCGGCGATCGCGCGACCGATGCCGCGGCTGCCGCCACAGACGACGGCGCGCTTACCCTTGAAGTCGAAATGCATGATCCAGGGCCCGCTGTGTTGACACGAGAGAGGAGGAGACGGGTGAGCGGATGCGCCGCGCACGTCAGCCGATCTTGACGGTCGGCGTCGCCGTATTGCCGAACGACGAGATGTAGACCGAGTGCTTGCCGGCGCCGCCCGCGACGACGACATTGATGCCGTCCGGCGACTTCGCCAGGAAGTAGTGGTCGCGCACCGGATGGCGCTCCTGGCCAGCCCAGCTCGCCAGGTTCTCCTTCGAGATGCGCGAGACGTGCACCTTCGAGCGCTCGTAGAGCGCCTCTTGAATGCTTTGAACCGTCCAGCCGTCACGGTGCAGCGTTTGTGAATGCTCGGGTCCAAGCACCACGAAGCACGGCCCCTGCAGGTAGACCGTATTCGAGCCCGCCTGCGACATGGTGCCGGCGATGGTGGTGATCAGGCCTTCCCCCGAGGTCGAAGCGTGGTCGTTGATGTTGTGGGGGGCTTCCGCCGCGAGGGTCGTCACGGTGCTGTCGGTAGCCTTGAAGCCACGGCGCACATGGAACGGCGCGTAAGGGCTCGCCTCCTCGTTCTCGCCGAAGCAGTAGCTGTACTTTGCCGGCGAGCCGTGCGTGGCGCGGTCCATGTCGCCGGGCTTGGCGCCGCCGATGTTCAAGAGGATCAGCTGCAGCGCGCGGCCGATGGCGGCGTTGGCGCGGCGGCCCTGGCCGAGGCAATTGGAGCCGCTGTTGATGTCGAGTGCGGTCCGCAGCGGCCCGTTGATCAGCAGCATCTGCGCGCAGGGGTGCGTGGTCGCCAGCGTGCCGTGC
>JANOJW010000051.1:0-12668 GCA_031418955.1 Hyphomicrobiales bacterium
AGAGGCTCAACCCAACCTACAATAGCTCGTCGTAGGTTGGGTTGAGCCCTTGCGAAGCCCAACGCGCAGCAGATCGTTGCCGTTGCCGTTGGGCTTCGCCAAGTGCAGAGGCTCAACCCAACCTACAATAGCTCGTCGTAGGTTGGGTTGAGCCCTTGCGAAACCCAACGCGCAGATCGTTGCCGTTGCTCTCGACGCCGGTTCCCCGGCCTGATCGGCCACGTGAGGCCGATCTGATCGGGGGGTCTTGTTGTCGGGGCCGTCCTTGCCGACGCCGTACAGGTGCGTACAGGTTGGGCGTCACGAAGCAGGGGGAAATGACACCTCTACTTCTTCGGCGCTTCGGGCGCGGGCTTGGCCTTGTCCATCAGCTCCTTCGCCTCTTCCTTGGCCCGGTCGATGAGGCGTTTGCTCTCCTCCGCCGCCTTGTCGAGCATCGGCTTTGCCGCCTCGATCGCTTTCTCGGTTGCCTGCTTGGCGCGCTCGAAATAGGGCAGCGCCTTCTGCCGCGCATCCTCGGAGTACTTGAGCATGTCTTCGGTCGCCGAGCCGGTCATCTCGCGCGTGCGCTTCCAGAACGTCGAGAACCCGCCCTCGGGCGGCAGCAGCGCGTCGGTCTTCATCGCGCGCACGGTGGCGATCAGGTCGCGATGATCCTGCATGGCCCGGGCGTCGGTGATGCGTTCGGGCGCTCCCGTGAAAATGGCGAGTGGCGTGCACGCAGTGACGACCTTGACGCCGCCTTTCGCCCAGCTGGCGTTGGCGACCTGCGTCTCCTGCGCGAAGTAGATCTTCTCGTTGCCGATCTGGGGCCGCAGGATGGCGCGGTCGATCACCGGCACGAAATGTCCGCCCTGGTCGGCGACGAGCTTGAACCGCGCGTTGTCGGGATCGGGGAACTGCACGAACAGCGTCGCCGTGTCGTCGGCCGACAGCGCCTGCCGGATGGCCTCGTCGGTGTCCTTCGCGTGCGTCATCTGGGCGGCCTTGCCGAGGCCTTCCGGGTCGATGTTCTTCAGAAAGCGGAACGTCGCGAAGCTGCCGCTGCCCTCGGGCGGCAGGATGAAGCGCAGCTTCGACGCGTTGGCCGCGAGATGCCCGTAGGTGTGGATGTCCTTGTTGCGCGTCACCGCGAACAGGCACTCGCGCGCATCGTCCCGCCGCATCAGCACCACCGGCGGCTTGTCGCCCGTCAGTACGGCCTCGAGCGCCAGGATGTCGAGCTGGCCGAAGCCCACCTGGCGGGGATCGTCGAGCACGCGCTTGATGTTCTCGGAGGTGCCGAGCGACGTCTTGCAGGTGTGGGCGAACCGCGCTTGTTTCAGCTCGGCCTCCACGCGCGGGCAGAACGTCGCATGATAGGCGCCCGTGGGATCGCCGGTGTTGATGCTCTGGGCCGCGGCGGGGAGGCCTGCGGCGGCGAGGAATGCAGCAACGGCAACTCGGCGTGACATGGAACCTCCGCTTCAACGGGCGCGTTCAACGGGCGCGCGCCCTCGTCCGCCATATAGGCATCGAACTTGGCATTGCCAGGGCCGCGCGTCTCCGATTTGTTCATGGTCGGCAAGGAGACTCGCATGAGCACGCCCGCATCAAATCCCACCGACGCGCCGCCCGCCGCCATGCGCGCCGTCGGCCGCCTCTATCATACGTTCATGACCGGGCTGATGCTGACGCTGGTCACGCGGGCGTCAGCGGCGGATGCGGCCGAGTGGGTGTTCCGCCTGTTCCGCCACCAGCACCACGAGAAGTTCCTGTCGAGCTTCGAGAAGCTCGGCCTCACCGGCTTGCCCCATGCGGTCGCGTGCGCGGCTTATCACACGCTGTCCAACCAGATCGGCGGGGTCGGCGTGGAGTTCGTGCGCGAAACCGACGCCAAGGCCTGGGTGCGTTTCGTGCCGCCGCGCTGGATCTATCCGGACGCCGCCATCTGCGGCATCCCGAGCGAGGTGTCGCGGGCCATGCTGCGCGGCTGGTATGCGCACAACGGGGTGTCGCTCGGCAACCCGCGGCTGGGCTTTGTGTGCACCGCGCAGACGACCGACGGCCAGCACGGTCTTGCCGGCTACTTCCTCGAGTACGACCATGACCTCACCCCCGACGAGCGCCTGCAGTTCCGCCCCGGCGAGCTGCCGCCGCCCGCGATTGCGAGCGAGCAGCCGCGCCTCGCCGACTCGCTGTGGCCGCCCGAGCGTCTGGCCAAGGCCGAGCGCAACTACTGCATGGAATACATCCGCTCCGGCCTGCCGCGGCTGGCCGAGATCTTCGGCGAGGCGGACGCGGCGCACTTGGGCCGCGTCACCGCGCGTCTCGTCGGCGCGCAGCTGTATCGGGAGACTGCCGCGCTGCTCGGCGTGACGGGCGACGATGCGCCGGCGTTCGGGCAGTGGATGGCGCGCCTTGCGGCCGGCGAAGGCGATGCAGCGGTAGTCTCCCACGATGGCGACGCGGTGCTCGTCACACGCGCCTCGTGGCGGCTGATGCGCGGGCTCGGCTCATTGTCGCCCGCCGTCTTCGAGGGCTGGAACGGCCTCCACGAAGGCGCACTCGCCGTGCACAACCGTTTCCTCGTCCTGGAGACGCTGGCCCGCCTGGATCGCGGTGATCCAGCCTTCCTGTGGCGTATCCGCCGGCCACCTGGACGCTGAGCGAGGACGCCTACGACGACGCCGACTTGGCGACGTAGGGGCCCGGCACCAGGAAGCGGCCGCCGACGGTCTTGAAGCCGTCGTTGGGCGAGGTCGTCGATGCCGTGCGCAGCGCCCGCAGCAGGTCGGCCGCGATCGTCTCGCCCCAGAACCAGCGGTTGACGTGCGCCGGCGAGGGCTGCGGGCCGATCGCCTGCACGGCCTCGCCGTAAAGCGCCTTCAGATCGTCGCTGAGATAGCGCAACACCAGCGCCGGCGACAGACCCGCCACCGGACTGGCTGGCAGGTTGCCCGCCAGGAACTGGGCCGCGTACGCCGGCCACTCGGCGGGGGTGAGCCGCGACAGGCCGACGGTGGTGCGACCGAAGCGATGTCGAGCTGCCTCCCAGTGCGGGATCACTTTCTTCAGCTCGCTGTGCAGCGCGCTACTCCAGCCGACCGCGTCGATCGGCAGCTGCGGCGCACGATCCGGCAACACCACCTGCGGCATCCATCGAGCCGTGTCGCGCATCGAGGGTGCATCCTCGGGAAAGTCCTCGAGGATCACCGGACCCTCGGCGCGGTCGACGAGCCGCAAGGCCTGCAGCAGCACGCGCCGCTGGAAGGCTGGGTTCTCCGGCTCGCCGAGCGGACGGCCGAGCGGGAACGGCACCCACACGCCACGCGGGGGCCTGGTCGTTTCCATGTGCGGGCGCACGAGCCCGATCGTCACCGTGCGGATGCCGCGGCTCTCGAGCATGTGGGCGAGCGCGCTCACGGCGCGCGTGCAGAAGGGTCAGACCGGGCACAGCAGCACCGCGTCGACCTGCTCCTGCTTCAGGTGGCCGGCAATGCCATCAGCCGTCGCGGTCATGGTGGCTGGGTCCGTCGAGCCCATCACCGAGTAGTGCGACGGCGCGACGCTACCGATGATCCCGTCGAGAGCGAGCTCACGCAGCCGGTCGATCGGATAAGCGACGTTGATGTCGCGCTGGAAGCCGAAGCGATCGTAGTTGATCGACACGTGGCTCATCGCCAGATCCGCCGCCGCCAACCGGGTCGGCAGCACACGAAACTCGGCGGTGCCGGCCGCGAACGGCATCTCGGACTTCGGGTGCAGCGCCGCGCTCGTGATGATCGCGATGCGGCTGTCCTTCAGCGGGCGGCCCTTGACCCAGGGCGAGCCCGGCAGCTCGGCCGCGGCAAGACCTGCCACCACATCCCGCGTCGGTTGCGGGATCTCCTCCATACGTGCCACGACGTCCCCCGATTTCTGGACCTTAAGTTTCTGGCCCAACGCTTCTTGCTTGTACCCAGAGCATGTCCGATGACTGATCAGCCCCCGTCAACGCACGGCGTCCTCACAATCCATTGATGCGCATCAGCGCCTGGAAGTGCTTGTCGGCCTGCACGTCGAGGAGCTGCATGTACTGGCGCGCCGTCTCGCGCACCTGCGCCTCGGGCAATATGTCCAGCGGGCGGCCGGTCGACATGGCCAATACCTGCTGCCGGCACGCCCTTTCCAGATAGTATAGATCGTCGAACGCCAGCGCGATGGTCGGGCCCCCGATCGACACGCCGTGGTGCATCAGGAACATCACGTCGGCATTGCGGTTGGCCTTCTGCGCCTGCGCGATGCGCTGGCCCTCCGCCTCGTCGAGCGCGATGCCGCCATAGCTCTGGTAGGCGACGCGGTCGAAGAAGCGCGCCGCCGTCATGTGCGCCATCTCGAGGCGTCCCCCCTTCAGCATGGTCAGCGACGTCGCCCACGGCATATGCACATGCAGGATGCAGCGGTGGCGCGGGTTCGCCCGGTGCCCCGCGATGTGGATGTGGCGGGCGGTTGCCTCGACCTCGCCCTCGCCTTCGTGCACGTGACCCTCGCCGTCGATCAGCAACAGGTGCTCAGGTCCCATCTCCGACCAGTGCAGGCCATACGGGTTGATCAGGTAGCGCTCCTCGGGACCTGGCGCCTGCACCGAGAAATGGTTGCAGATACCCTCCGAATAGCCATGCTTTTCCGCGAGCCGAAAGGCGGCGGCGAGCTCCCGGCGGAGCGTCGTCAGTGAAGGCGCGGCAGCGGCCATGGCGTTGGAACCTTTGTGTCGAGTTGCTTGGTCTGGGCGCAAGTGAATCTCCCCCACAGCCTAAGCGCGGTGCGTATCGCGGCCAAGCCGGGAAAACTCGGTTAACCCTTGGGACTTAGCATGTGATGCCGCCGTCATGCCGGCCGGGATCACCATGTTTCGCTTCATCCTCAGGTTCGCCTGCTCGAAATCGATGGGCCTTCTGGCGCTGTACATGGGCTTTGCCGGCCTGTGCAGCGCAGCGGTCGGCTATGGCTTCCATCAATCGAGCCTTACCAGTTTCCGCGCGCAGAAGTCCCAGGAAAAGGTGACGGCGCTCCGGCTCGTCGATGCTTTCGTGACGACCTACAGCAGCGTTCGCACCGAGCTTGGCGCCCACGCCATCGTACCAGCCACCTTCCGCGCCCAGTCGATCGAGCGCTTCAACACGGACGCCGCCAGCGGCGACGACTTCGTTCTGCACTGGGTTGGCCGCCCGGGCCGCCAGATCAAGACGCCTCCCTCCGATGCCGAGATGGGACGCATCATCGAGGCCTTCGTCGGCGTGCCCAATCCCGGGCCCCGTTCGCTGATGACCTCCCTCGACGGTCGGCCGGTGTTCCGGACCATCTATCCCACGATCGCGCGAGAGCAGGGCTGCGTCAGCTGCCACAACGAGCAGCAGCCGACGGGCCCGCGCTGGCAGCTCAATGACGTGATGGGCGCCTTCGCCATCGACGTGCCGGTGGCGCCGTTCCTGGCGCAGATCCACCGCCAGAGCCTCGATGTCGGGCTTGGATTGTTCGCCGCCCTCGCCGCGCTCGGGCTGCTCGTCGCGCCCCTGCATTTCAGGCAGGCGCGGACAAGGGAGGCAACCGACCGCGAGTTGCGCGCGCTCAATCAGTCACTGCAGTCGGCAACCAAGGCCAAGTCCGAGTTTCTCGCCAACATGAGCCACGAGATCCGCACGCCCATGAACGGCGTGTTTGGAATGACTGATCTGCTGCTCAAGACGCGCCTCTCGGATCACCAGTATCGACTGGTCTCGACGATCAACGAGTCGGCAAAGACCCTGCTTACGATCATCAATGACATCCTGGACATCTCGCGCATCGAAGCGGGCAAGCTGACGCTCGAGCGTCAGCCGATCGATGTTCGCCTCGCCGTCGAAGGCGCCGTCGACTTGTTCGTCGACCAAGCCAATCGCAAGGGATTGAGCCTGTCGATCTACGTCGCTCCCGACTTGCCCCAGCAGATCGTGGGTGATTCAGGCCGGCTGCGTCAGGTCTGCGTCAACCTTGTGGGCAATGCCGTCAAATTCACGCACGCCGGCGAGGTCGGGCTGCGGGTCACGCTCGCGCACGACACGGGTGGCCGCGAGACCCTCCATCTCGAGGTGAGTGATACCGGCATCGGCATGGACGCGGCCACCGTCGACCGGATCTGCCGGCCGTTCGAGCAGGCCGACAGCTCGATCGCCCGCCGCTTCGGCGGTACCGGCCTCGGCCTCGCCATCTCGCGGCATATTGTCGGTCTCATGGGCGGAGTACTCGATATCCAATCGGCGGCGGGGCGGGGCACGTCGGTGCATTTCGCGCTGCCGCTCGAGCGTGTCCCCGGCAGCACCGCTGTCGCCGGCCGTACGCACAGTCTCGACGGCGCCCGCATTCTCGTCATTGACGACCGCGAGACCAGCCGGGCGATCATCTGCGACTATCTGGCGGCCAGCGGCGCCGAACCCACTCAAGCGACGAGCGTGCGCGACGGGCTCGATCTGATGCACGCTGCGGCCGACGCCGGCATGCCATTCGATGCGAGCATCGTCGAAGCGATCATGTCCGAGGGGAACGGCCTCGATTTCCTCGCCGCAATCGCCGGCGACCCGCGTCATGCGACACTGAAAACGATCGTCCTCACGTCGATGAGCTGGGCTGGAGATGTGGCCGAGATCCGCCGGCGGGGCGCGCACGGATTGCTCGCCAAGCCCCTCCACCAGCGCGGGCTGGTTGGCATGGTGAGCGGTGTGCTCGACCGCGCCAAGGTCTCATCCGAAAGCGGCACGCCGGCAACTGCTGTGACCTCGTCGCCGGCCATTCCCCGGCTCAACTCGCGCGTCCTGCTTGCCGAGGACAATCCGGTCAACATCGAGGTGGCGCGAACCTACCTCGAGGAGTTCGGCTGCAGCGTCCGGGTCGCCGAGAACGGGCGCGAGGCGGTCGACGCGCATGCAGCGCAAGGCTTCGACCTGATCCTGATGGATGCCCAGATGCCCGACCTGGACGGGCTCAGCGCCACGCGCATGATCCGCGAGCGGGAGGCCGCCCAAGACCTGACGCGCATCCCGATCATCGCCGTCACCGCCAATGCGTTCGCCGAGGACCGCGCGCGCTGTCTGGAAGCTGGCATGGACGACTACCTGAGCAAGCCCTACTCCGAGGCCCAGCTCGCCAGTGTGTTGATCAAGTGGACGCAAGCGCTGGCCACCCCGCGCAGCACGGCGATGGCGACATCCGCCGCCATCATCGCGAAGTTGAATGCGCGCAATCCCCCAGTTCTGCCTGCACCCCGCCGGAGCACGCGCATCAGCCCCGCCGCCCCCAGTGAACTTGCCGCCGCCCGCGTCAAAGTGCTGGCGAGTCCCCAGTCCACGACCCTGCGCGGCCGCATGATCGGGGCCTATCTCGATCACACGCCGAAAGCCCACGACACGTTGCGCTTGGCCCTCGAGCGCTGCGATGCCGTCGCGCTGAAGCTCGCCTCGCACAGCCTCAAGTCCTCGAGCGCGGGTCTGGGCGCTCATGATCTTGCCAAGCTTCTCGCCGACATCGAGAAGTCAGCCGACATCGGCGACCTCTATCAATGCACGCAGTTGATGGCCAAGCTCGATCCCGAAATCGCAGGCGTGCTCGCCGCGCTCAGCGACGAGCTGCTGACCCAGGCCGCCGCCGCGTTGTGACGGCGCGCCTCACCGCTGAACGCGCATGCGTGCGCGCAAGGGCGCCGCCGGCCTCCCGAGCGAGGCAGCGATGATCTCGACGCCGCCCTCGATCACGTCGCGCCAGTCGAGCCGGCAGCCAGGCAACGGCCCGCGCGCGGGATTGCGCTCGTTGACGAGATCCGCCGGCAAGTGGATGAACCCGCTGCGCACGGCGAGATCGTGCCGGCGCGCCAGTTCCTGCGTGCGATAGAGCAGCGCGTTGCACAGATAGCCCCCCGCATCGCGCGAGACGATCGCGGGGAGTCCGCGCCGCCGCAGCCGCTCGACGATGTGGGCGGCCGGCAGCGTGACCGTCAGATAATCGGGCCCCAGCGGCGACAGCTGATCGAGGACCGGCAGCTCGCCAGCCGCGTCCTTGGAGGCCGAACAGACGTTGCGCCCGCGCGTCTCGACTTCGAAGCCCGAGGCCTTGCCCGAAACGCCGAAGTGCAGCGCGAGCACGGGCCGGTGCTCGGCATAGAGATCCGTGGCCATGTCGAGGCCGGCGCGCCACTCGGTCGGCAGCACGCGATAGACGATGGTGGTCCCAGCGAACGCCTCGGCGGCGGCCTCGGCAATGCGCGGCACCAGCACCGACGTCGCGTTCGCCGCGATGGTCGGGAAGGGACCAAATCCGGTCAGCAGGATGGTCGGGCGGTCATTGGGCATGCGATCGGCGGCGCTAGGTCGAAGTCTGGGACGGTCCGGTTACCGGCCTGAGCATATCGATCAGTTCCTCGACTGCAATGGCCGGCAGCATGCGCCCCTCAGCCACCGCGGCTTCGACGCGCGCGAGGTGGGTCCCAATGCGTGGGTCTGCCATCAGTCGCTCCAGCAGCCGCTCGGCCAGCATCTCGCGCAGCGCCGTGACCGCCTGCCGCTGGCGCCGGGCGGTGAGCTCACCAGTGCCGGTCATGATGCGGCGGTGCTCCTCGATCCGCTGCCAGAGCCCATCGAGGCCGAGGTTGTCGCGTCCCGAGATGGAGAGCACCGGCGGCTGCCAGCTCGGGCTGACGGGGGTGAGAATGTTGAGCGCGCCCTGATAATCGGCCGCCGAACGGCTCGCGCGGTCGATGTTGTCGCCGTCGGCCTTGTTGATCGCAATCAGATCGGCGATCTCGACGATGCCCTTCTTGATGCCTTGCAGGTCGTCGCCGCCGCCCGCCAGCAGAAGCACGAGGAAAAAATCCACCATGTCGGCGACCGCCGTCTCCGATTGGCCGACGCCGACCGTCTCGACGATGACGACGTCGAAGCCTGCCGCCTCCACCAGCGCCATGGTCTCGCGGGTCCGCCGCGCCACCCCGCCGAGCGTGCCCGACGTCGGCGAGGGCCGGATGAAAGCCTCCGGCGCCTGCGACAGCCGCTGCATGCGTGTCTTGTCGCCGAGGATCGAGCCACCCGTTCGTCGCGAGGTCGGGTCGACGGCCAGCACCGCCACGCGATGGCCCATGGCGATCAGGTTCATGCCGAGCTGGTCGATGGTCGTCGATTTCCCCACCCCCGGCACGCCGGTCATACCAAGCCGCATGGCCTTCCCCGTATCGGGCAGGATCGCCTGCAGCACGGCGCGGGCGAGCGGCCGGTCCGCCGCGCGCGTACTCTCGATCAGCGTGACCGCGCGCGCGAGCATGGCGCGGTCGCCGGCCCGGATGCCGCGCACATAGTCGTCGAGCCCAAGGCCGCCGCGCCGCAGCGGGGCCTCGGGGACCAGGTCGGCGATGCCGTACATGCCAAGCGTGCGAGTCATGGCACGAACAATCGGTCGGAACGGGCGGCGCTGCAAGGCATTGGGCGAAACTCCCGTGGATTGAGGGCGCGCTACCCACGCTGCCGGGTACGTGATGCCCTTTGCGTCGCGCGTCGGCCGGATCTATAGCTGCGAGCGAACCCGGCGAGCAAAGCGCGAGGCCCCCATGATCTACGACACCATCGAGAACAAGCACGGCCTGAAGCACGATCCGTTCAAGGCCCTGATGGTGCCGCGGCCGATCGGCTGGATCTCGACGATCAGCAATGAGGGCGTGGTCAACATCGCCCCCTACAGCTTCTTCAACGCCATGGGCGAGAAGCCGCACTACGTGGCGTTCAGCTCGGCCGGCATGAAGGACAGCCTGACCAATATCAACCAGAACGGCGAGTTCGTCTGCTCGCTCGCCACCTATGATCTGCGCTACGAGATGAACACGACCTCGGCGCCGGTGCCCTACGGCGTCGACGAGTTCCCGATGTCGGGCTTGACCGCGGCGCCGTCGAGCTTCGTCAAGCCGCCGCGCGTGAAGGAGTCGCCCGCCGCCTTCGAGTGCAAGCTCTGGAAGACCATCGACCTGCCGGGCGTGAAGCCGGGCCAGGAGTCGAAGAACACCATGGTGATCGGCTATGTGGTCGGCACCTACATCGACGACCGCTTCATCAAGAGCGGCATCGTCGACACCGGCGCCATGCGCCCGATCGCGCGGCTTGGCTACATGGAGTACGGCGTGATCGAGCCCGAGAACGTGTTCACCATCAACCGCCCCGAGGTCGGCCCCGACGGCCGGGTCGCCAACGCCCGACCCGACAAACCATTCGACGGCACGTACCGGTAACGCGCGCACCGCCAGACCCCGACCCGCGAGCAACGGAGATCTCACATGATGAAGCGCCTGGTCCTCGAGATCGGCATGGGCACCGACATCCGCGGCGGCGATTGCACGAAGGCGGCGATCCGCGGCCTGAAAGACGCGCTCTGGCACAACTCCTTGAGCATCGCGACGGCCATGGGGCAGCCGCTCGAAAACATGCACGTCGAGGTGACGATCGGCGTGCCGCGGCCCGAGACCGTCGACAAGGCGGCGGTGCTGGCCGTGCTGCCCTATGGCCGCGGCACGGTCCACGTCGTGCACGGCGGCCTCGAGGTGATGAACGACGCGGGCACCGACTCGACGCTGATCGCCAACGTCGCCGCCGCCGTGCTTTTGGATGTGAAGTGACTCCTTGCTTGCGCCTTCAGTTGCCCACATGGCAACCGGCGCGTGGAACCTCCAAGGACTGCAATAAATGGCTTACACACGCATCATCCTCGAGCTCGGCACCGGCAACGACCTGCACGGCAACGACTACACCAAGGCGGCGTTGCGCGCGGTGCAGGACGCGCTGCATCACTCTTCGCTGTGCTTCATCAAGAACCTCGGGGTCGACAAAACGAAACTCGACGTCGAGGTGACGATCGGCGTGCAGCAGCCCGACAAGGTCGATGTCGAAAAGGTCCGCGCCTCGCTCCCCGTCGGCAATGTAACGGTCAAGGTCGTCAAGGGCGGGCTCGACGTCATGAATGCCGACGCCAACGACGTCGCCCGCATCGCCAGCGCCGCGATCGCCGTTCGCTGCGACCTCCCGGGGTCGCCGAAGTAGAAGCCTGACAAGTCCCCTCTCCCCGCTCGCGCACAAGTGAAGAGTGCAGGGAGAGGGAGAAGTCGTCACGACACCTCGCCGCCGTCGGCGCGCGGTGCGACCACCGTGGGCGCTGCGGCAGACTTCGCCGCGACGCTCGCATCGAGATCCTCGCGAAACCGGTTGGTCACGGGATAGCGGCGGTCGCGGCCGAAGTTCTTCGAGGAGATCTTGACGCCGGGTGCGGCCTGCCGCCGCTTGTACTCGGCGAGATAGAGCAGCCGCTCGATCTTCTTGACGGTCTGAGGCGCGTGCCCCCGCTCGACGATCTTCACGAGCGACATCTCGTGCTCGACGAGGCAGGCGAGGATGTCGTCGAGCTGCTCGTAGGGCGGCAGCGAGTCCTGATCCTTCTGGTTCTCGCGCAATTCCGCCGTCGGCGCCTTGCTGATGATGTTGTCGGGGATCACCACGCCGGCCGGCCCCTTCGCGCCACGCGGCAGGTTGGCGTTGCGCCACCGGCACAGCCGATAGACCTCCATCTTGTAGAGATCCTTGATCGGATTGAAGCCGCCGTTCATGTCGCCGTAGATGGTGGCGTAGCCGACGCTCATCTCGCTCTTGTTGCCGGTGGTCACCAGCATCGAGCCGAACTTGTTGGAGATCGCCATCAGCGTCGTGCCGCGCACGCGGCTCTGGATGTTCTCTTCAGCGGTGTCGCGGGGCTTGCCCGCAAACATCGGCCCGAGCATGCCATAGAGCCCGTCGACGGCCGGCCCGATCGGCACGGTGTCATAACGCAGCCCCAGAGCCTTGGCGCAGGCCGCGGCGTCGGTGAGGCTGTCGCTCGAGGTGAAGCGGTAGGGCAGCATCACGGCATGCACGCGGTCTGGTCCCAGCGCATCGGCCGCGAGTGCTGCGACAAGTGCCGAATCGACGCCGCCCGACAGGCCGAGCACGACGCCGGGGAAGCCGTTCTTGGTGACGTAGTCGCGCAAGCCAAGCATGCACGCGGCATAGGCCGACGCGTCGCCCTCCTCGAGCACGGCCTTCTGTCCGCCTTTACAGACCCAGCCGTCAGTCCCGCGCACCCACTCCGTCACAACCACCGCCTCCTCCCAGGCCGGCAACTGCACGGCGAGCGAGCGGTCGCCATTCAGCACGAACGAGGCGCCGTCGAACACGAGCTCGTCCTGGCCGCCGACCTGATTGAGATAGACGAGCGGCAAGCCAGACTCGACGACGCGCGCCACCGCGATGTTCAGGCGCACATCGTCCTTGTTCCACTCGAACGGCGAGCCGTTGGGGACGATCAGCATTTCGGCCCCGCATTCGCAGAGGCACTCGACCACCTCCTCTTTCCAGATGTCCTCGCAGATCGGCACGCCGATGCGCACGCCCTTGAAGCTGAGCGGCCCCGGCAAGGGCCCGGCGTCGAACACCCGCTTCTCGTCGAACACGCCGTAGTTCGGCAGGTCGACCTTGAAGCGCACGCCGGTGATCTTGCCCGCCTCGATCAGCGCCACCGCGTTGTAGAGATTGTCTCCCTCCGGCCAGACGGTACCGATCAGGATCGCCGGGCCGCACGTGATCTCGCGGGCTAGGCTTTCCACGGCTGTACGGCAG
>JANOJW010000052.1:0-9047 GCA_031418955.1 Hyphomicrobiales bacterium
ATGTCAGCCTCCACGCGATCTCTCGCATCTGGGGAGGCTGCCACAGTTTCGCCAGGAATTCGAGGTGCAGCAGCCCCCGTAAACGTCGGCACCGTTGCCGCAGACTATGATCGCGGCGAGCATAACGAGACCGTTGAGACCTGTAGGTTGGGTTGAGCGCGTTGCACTCGCGAAGCCCAACGCCCCGAACGCCATCGAAATGTTGGGCTTGGCAAGGGCTCAACCCAACCTACCTGATCGCCTCAGATCCTGCTCTTCACGACCACGGTGGTGCCGACGCCGATGCGATTGGCGAGGTCGACAACATGCGAATTGCTCATGCGAAAGCAGCCCGACGAGTTCGCTTGGCCGACCGTCTGCACGTTGTTGGTGCCGTGGATGCGGTAGAGCGAGTTGCCCAGATACAGCGCCTTGGCGCCGAGCGGGTTGCGAATGCCGCCGGTCATCAGCAAGGGGAGCCCCGTTTGACGCTGATGCATCTCGGCGGGCGGACGCCAGTCGGGCCAGCTCGCGACGCGGCTGATCCGCTCGGTGCCGGTCCACGTGAAGCCGACGCGCCCGACCGAGATCGGATAGACCAGCGCCGTCGTCTGCGACTGCATCAGGTACAGTTTGCGGGCGCTCGTATCGATCACGACGGTGCCCGCGCCGTGGCCGGTGACGACCGCCGTCGACTGCGGAGCGGCCGGTGCGATGCTGGGCTGCGGGCCGCCATCAGACAGCGCGGGCTTGGGCTGGGCTGGCGCAAAGATCGCGGGCGAGCTCGGCGCGGCGCGCTCGGCCTGCGGGCGGGACGGCTTCAGCAGGCTTTCCTGATGCCAGGGCGCCCACGACTGGGCCGACGCCGGCGCTGCGAGCCCCGCGAGCAACCCGACTGCTAGTAGTTTACGCAACACCGCTAACCTCCATCCGTGCCAGTTCGAGACGCTAGCCGTACCTCGGTATTCGGGCCTTGCTCCAGCATCGTCACGATAGTTGGTTAGGGGGATTGGTTAGTCGACTGACGTGGCCGCGACTGCGCGTTCGACGAGGCTGTGCGAACCGCTTATCATCGTCCCCGACAAGGAGGCTCAATGCGCATTCTTCTGACCAACGACGACGGCATCGACGCGCCGGGCCTGCAGGCGTTGCGGCAGGTCGCCGACGCGCTGGCGGGTCCCTCAGGCGAGGTCTGGATCGTTGCGCCCGAAACCAACCAGTCGGGCGCTGGACATTCGCTCTCCCTCAACGAGCCACTGCGCATGCGCCGCGTCTCCGAGCAGGCCTACGCCGTGCGCGGCACGCCGACCGACAGCGTCATCATGGGCATGCGCCACGTGCTGGCCGGCAAATTGCCCGATCTCGTGCTCTCGGGCGTCAATCGCGGCGCCAATCTCGCCGAGGACGTGACCTACTCGGGCACCGTTGCCGGTGCGCTGGAAGGCACCCAGCTCGGCGTTCGCTCGATTGCGCTCTCGCAGGCCTACAGCTACGAGGCCGGCGACATGCCGCAGTGGGAAACCGTCGTGCGGCACGCGCCCGCGCTGATCCGCAATCTGATCGCGGAGCCGTGGGGGGCGGGCATCCTGATGAACGTGAACTTTCCCGATCGCGCGCCCGACGACATCGAAGGCATCGAGGTCACCTCGCAGGGGAAGCGCGACCAGCAACTGCTCGGCGTCGAGGAGCGGCACGATACGTGGGGCGCGCCCTACTACTGGCTCGGTTATGCCAAGCGCCGCTCCAATCCCGCGCGCGGCACTGATTTGTGGGCCGTCTACAACGGCTGGATCTCGGTGACGCCGCTGTCGATGAACCTCACCGCCCAGGACGTGCGCGCCAAGCTCGCGTCCCGTATCGGCTCGGCAAAGGGACACTAGCATGCAGTCGCGATTGAATGCGGCGCTGGGCGAGGCGCTACGGCGCGCGGCGGTGGTGCCGGTGCTGACCATCGACCGCGCCGAGGACACCGTGCCGCTCGCCCGCGCGCTCGTCGAGGGCGGCCTCGAGGCGATCGAGGTGACGTTGCGAACGGCTGCCGCGATCGAGGCGATCCGGCGCATCCGCCTGGAGCTGCCCTCGGCGCTGGTCGGTGCGGGCACCGTGCTGACGCCCGAGCACGGGCGCCGCGCGATCGGGGCGGGCGCCAAGTTCATCGTCTCGCCGGGCATGACGCCGCGGCTGATCGAGGCGGCCCAGTCGTGGCCGGTGCCCTTCCTCCCCGGCGCGGTGACGGCGAGCGAGGCGATGGCGCTGTCGGATCTGGGCTACAGCGTGCTCAAGTTTTTCCCAGCCGAGCAGTGCGGCGGCGCGGCAACCCTGAAATCGCTGGCCGCACCACTCGCAGGACTTGCCTTCTGCCCGACCGGCGGCATCGATGCGGCGAAGGCGAAGGATTACCTGGCGCTGCCCAACGTGGCCGCAGTCGGCGGCTCGTGGATGGCGCCTGGAAAACTCGTCGCGGCGCGTGACTGGGACGCCATCGGGCGGCTCGCGGGCGAGGCCGCAGCCCTCAAGATCCGGCTTTGAGGTCACAGGCTCGGCGCGCATCACGACGCGCAAGACGCAGTTGTCGGGAAGGCCCGGCGGCTTCTATCTTGATGGAATGAAAGCGGAGAGGCGAAATCCATGACGGCTGCAATCACCATCTGCGCGAAGACCGGGCGCAAGTCATTCAACACCCGCGCGGCCAAGGCCACGGACCGCATCGCCGGCCGGGGCTATTCGGCCAATGTCGAGGCGAGCCTGCGCATCCTGCCGCCACCCCCGCCCGGCGCCCGCTTCAATGCCGAGGAGCAGGCCCGCTATCGCGCCAACAAGGAGGCGCGCGCGGGTGCTGCCGACTACATGGCGATGGACGGCGAGTTCTCGCGCTATCTCGAGGACGTGTATTCGGCCCCGCCGGTCCCCCGCGAGCCGCTCGATGACGCCTGCCAGGTGCTGTGCATCGGGGCCGGCTTCGGCGGCCTGCTGCTCTGGTACAAGCTGCGCCGCGCCGGCTTCGAGGACGTGCGCTTCTGCGAGAAGGGCGGCGACGTCGGCGGCACCTGGTACTGGAACCGCTATCCGGGCATCGCCTGCGACGTCGAGGCCTACAGCTATCTGCCCCTGCTCGAGGAGATGGGCTACTTCCCGGCCATGAAATTCGCGTCGGGTTTCGAGATCCTCGAATACTGCCAGACCATGGCTGCGCGCTACGAGTTCTACGACCGCTGCCTGTTCCACACCACCGTCGAGCGCACCGAATGGGACGAAGCGGCGCGCTGCTGGATCGTCACCACCGATCGCGGCGACCGCATGCGCGCCCGGGTCGTGGTGCTCGCCAACGGCATCCTGACGACGCCGCGGCTCGCCCGCATCGAGGGCATGGAGACGTTTGCTGGCGAAGCGTTCCACACCTCGCGCTGGGACTACAACGTGGATGTGGCGGGCAAACGCGTCGGCATCATCGGCACGGGCGCGACGGCGGTACAGGCGATCCCTGAGCTCGCCAAGGTCGTGCGCGCGCTCGTCGTCTTCCAGCGCACGCCCTCGACTATCGACGTGCGCGATCAGCGCGTGACGACGCCGGACGAGATCGAGCAGTGGAAGCAGGAGCCGGGCTGGGCGCTGGCGCGGCGCGAGCGCTTGGCGAAAATCGATTCCGGCCGCACCGCGCTGCAGGGCAACGACGACTATCTCGCAGGCCGCGTGACGGACTTCAAGGAGCGCCGGTCGCACGAGCGCAAGCTGTCGTTCGACGAGATGATCGCGGCCCAGCTCAATACCAACTTCCGCATCATGGAGCAGATCCGCGCGCGCGTGGACGCTGTCGTGAAAGATCCGAAGACCGCCGCGGCGCTGAAGCCCTACTACACCTACGGCTGCAAGCGGCCGACCTTTCACGACGAGTTTCTGCCCGCGTTCAACCTGCCCCACGTCAAGCTCGTGGATACCGCGCCCCTCGGTGTCAGGAAAATCACACCCCGCGGCGTCGTGCATGATGACATCGAATATCCCCTCGACGTGCTCATCTACGCGACGGGCTTCCAGTGGATGGGCACCGGCGCCTTCAACATGATCGTTGGACGCAACGGCATCTCGTTGCGCGAGAAGTGGCAGAGCGGCGGCGTCCGGACCTTCCTCGGCCTGCACAGCCACGGCTTCCCCAATCTCTTCATCATGTCGGGGCCGCAGGGCGGCGGCGGACAGTTCAACTTCACGCGCGGTCTCGAGGCGCACACCGACTACGTCGTGTGGATGATGCAGACGTTGCGCGACAGGCGCGCCGACGTCGTCGACGTGAAGCCCGAGCCCGAGATCGCCTACGCCGCGCACTGCCGGGACGCTGATCTGCGCACGCGCTCGCTGCGTGATTGCATCTCATACTACAACGGCGAGGGCACGGCCGAGCCGGGCAGCCTCGCCTACTACGGCGGACCCCAGCAGTGGCACGAGCGGCGCACGGCCGCGCAGACCACGCTCGATCCTTATGTGCTCGAAGCGGCGCGGAGTTAAGAGCGCGCCAGAACCGCTGCCGTCGCGGCGGCGGGCGCAATCGCCCCGCGGTGCTGCACGACGATGCCCGCGAGGCGATGGCCGGCGAGCGCCGCGTCGCGTGGCGGTTGTCCCGCGAGCCGCGCCGCGAGATAGGCGCCGTTGAAGCTGTCGCCGGCAGCGGACGTGTCGATCGCCGCGATCTTCTGCGGGATCGGCACATCCTCGCGGACGCCGTCGGCGCAGATCATCGCGCCGTCTGCCCCCCGTTTCACAGCGATTTCAGCGATCCCGTGGGCTGCGAGCCGCGCGATGGTGGCCTCCGGGTCGGCATCGCCCCACAGCATGGCCTCGTCGTCGAAGGTCGGCAGCGCGATGGTCGCCAGTTGCCAGAAGCGCGAGATGACAGGCCGCGCGCGCGACGCGTCGCCAGCCCAGCCGCGCGGGCGATAGTTGCCGTCCATGGCGATCGCGGCGCCGGCCCGGCGAGCGTCGGCCAGCGCGCCGGCCAGCCGGTCGAGAGCTGCGTCCGCGTACAGCGACAGCGTGATGCTGGAGAGATAGACGAGAGGCGCCGTGGCGATCGCCGCGAGCACCGGCGTTCCTTGCGGCCCGTCGAGCAGTTCGCGCGCAGGCGACCGGTCGCGCCAGTAGTGGAAGGTGCGTTCGCCGCCGGCCGACGTTTCGATCAGATACAGGCCCGGCATGCGGCCAGGAGCAATGTGCACGAGATCGGTGCCGATCTGCTCTTGCCGGGCGAGCTCGAGAATGCCGGCGCTGTAGGGATCATCGCCGAGCGCCGTGGCGTAACGCACGGGGGCGCCCGAGCGCGCGAGGTAGACGGCTGTGTTGAACGTGTCGCCACCATAGCTCAGCCCGAAGCGGCCGTCGCCGCCACGGGCCAACTCTACCATGCATTCGCCGATCGATACGGCGGGGGTGCGCGGGGCGATTGGCACGGGAGCAGGCTCAGGGCGCGCTGCGTTGCAGGTTGTGGAAGACATTGCCCCGGAATGCGGCGACCGGTGAGGGCGAGCGGACCACCGTCACGGGCCGCGGAGCGGGCGAACCGCGATAGATGATAACCTGCCGGCTGCTCGGCGGCACGAACGCCCCCACGTAGCGCGGCGTCGGCGAGCGCGATGGCGGCGAAGCACGGCGTTCGACCTGGCGCTGTGGCACGGGATCCGGCGGCTGGCGGCGGGGCGCCTCTACGCGCTTGGGGGCGGGCGCTGGCGGAGCCACGGAGGGCTGCGCCGGCGAAGTCGGCTCCCACTGTTGACGCGGCTGGATCGGCGGCGAGGGGACCGGCTGTACCGCAGCCAGCGGTGGCGGCGGGGCCGGCACTGCAGACGCCGGCGGAGGATTGATGATCCGGGGCTGTGTCGGCTCCACGGCGACGGGCGCAATCGTCGCAAGGGCCGCCATCCTCTGCTGTGCTTCCGAGCCATCCGGCGTCTTGCGTGCAGCCGCTTTGGCGTCTGCTTCTGCCGTCTTGGCCTTGGCAATGTCCTCGGCGCGTCGCGCGTCGGCTGAGGCCTTGGCACGCCACTCCGCGTCGAGGCGGGCCCGGCTCTCGGCGTCGCCGACGGCCTTGGCGGTCTCCTCGGTGCGTCGTGCGTCGGCGACGGCCTTGGCGCGCTGCTCGGCGTCGGCCATTGCCTTGCGCTCGGCTTCGGCCTTGGCGGTCTCCTCGGCGCGTCGTGCGTCGGCTGAGGCCTTGGCGCGTTGATCGGCGTCGGCCTTTGCTGTGCGTTCAGATTCAGCCTTTGCCGTGCGCTCTGCCTCGGCGCGCGCGGCTGCCTCACGATTGGCGATCTCGTTGCGTCGACGCGCCTCGGCATCGGCCCGGGCGCGCAGATCGGCCTCCGCTACCGTCGGCGCGGTTTCCGGAGTTACAGGAGCGCCCGCCGCCATGCGACCGGGTAGCGGCGCCTTGGGCTTGGCGTTCGGATCGCGCTGGGCAAGGATCGCGCGCGGCTCGCAGCGGCCGTCATTGGACAGCGCCTGGCCGACCGGACAGGCTTTGCCGCAGGCGCGCGCGGCATGACCCTGCAGCAGGGTCAACAGGATGTAGTCGGGTTCCTCGGTCGGCAGCGAAGCGTTGACGCGCTCGGTAAACGTCTTCATCGCCCGGCGCGTTGCCGATGACCATGTCCCGTCGGCGTCCCCGTCGAAGCAGCCGACCCGCGTTAGTTCCGCCTGGATCGAGCGGGTGAGCGCGTGCTTGGAGGCATCGTCGCCAGGCTTGACCGACGTGAGGCGAGGTCCATCCGGCCGGGCCGGCGTGTCGGGAAGCGGCGCGGCAGGACTGGCGGCGGGATAGTCCCTCTGTCGCGGGTCGGCCACGGGGCGCTCGGCGGTGCGGACGGGGATCTCGGCATGGGGCTGCGACGTGACGGGCTGTGCGGATGGCGACATCATCGGCCGGTCGGGTGAGAACGTCCGCATCGGCGCCGCCGCGGCATCAGGCGCGCTCGCGCGTACCGTGGTCTCCGCGCGATCCGGGCGGGCTCCCTCCGAGGCGATCCGCACCAGGCTGGCAAGCTGTTGGGAGGCCTGCTTCTCCCCCGAGGGCATCCATGCCAACCCGGCGATGGCAAGGCCTGATGCAACCAACCCGAAACCCAGGAGCCTACCCATGACGCAACCCCACGCGAGCCTACAACAGCAGGCATTTCGTACGCAGCCTGACGAAACCATCTAGCACGGCGTCACGCCTTTGAAAGAGCCATTGCGCGGGGAGCCGTAACTATAACCCCTACTCATGCAGGTGGCGGGGATCGACGCAATCTGCACGGGCAAGCTATATCTTGTGCCAAATCCAGAGTGGTGTGGACAACGTCCTACAAGATGTGGATATCCCTGGGCGTCATGTCGTCGTCAAAAAGGACACGACACCCCCCGCCCCGGCGCCCTCCCAACCTTTGGCACCGCAACAAATGACTGACAAATAACGACGAATCATTGTAGTGACGGGTCATGATAACTGTTGCATTCTTGTTGCGACGCGTACGCCGGGGTCCGAGTGTGTGTGCACAACTCTGCCGCGAAGCGGTGGCGAGCTGGTGTGCATAACTCCAACCCGACCCGGTGGGGACCGATCGCCCAGTGAATGCCCGAACTCCGTCCGGCGGCCAATGGCTAGCTGGGGCTCAGCGGATCGACGGCGCGGCAGTTCGCTCACGCGACTGTCACTCGCGGTGGCTAGCGGATCCCGAAAAGTGCGCGTTACCCGCACATCCTTTTCTGAGTAAGCGTTGGACTCGGATGCTGCCCTAAAGGGGTTAGGGGGCCTCGACGAATGAGACACGTTTTAGGCGTGCTAGGCGTTCTCGCAGCAGGCGTGCTACTGGCCGTCTCTGCAGGGATGAACTGGAGCTTCGGCTACAGTCTTGGAACCACAGAGCTGAACAAGCACCTCTACGGCGCCGCGAGCGCTGCAGCGGACTGCTTCAAGGCGCTGGTGCCGTTCTTCTTCTTTGCGGCGATCCGCAATCGCATGTGGTCACAAGCCATGGCGTCGGCGGTCGTATGGGTGGTGGTGACGGCTTATTCGCTCACCTCCGCGCTCGGTCACGCGGCGCTCAACCGGCTCGATACGGCCGGCCAGCGCACCGTGCAGGCATCGTCCTACAAGGACCTGCGCACCGAGCTGAAGCGGGCTGAGGACCAGCTGAGCTGGATCCCGCAGCACCGTCCCGCCGCAGCCGTCCAGAGCGAAATCGATGGTGCGAAGAGCCATCGAGTCTGGGGTTGGACTGCGAGCTGCACGCAGATCAACGGCAAGTCGAACAGCGATTTCTGCCAACGCTTCCACGCACTCCAGTCGGAGCTTGCGTCGGCCAAGCAGGCAGACGTTCTCGGCACGCAGATCGCCGTCATCAAGGCGGATCTCTCCCGCTCGAAGGGTGAGAACGTCATGTCGGAGGCCGATCCGCAGGCTGTGGTGCTCTCGAAACTTGCGAGCGCGCTTGGTCTGACGGTCAAGGTCGACGACATGCAGACCGCACTGACGGTGTTCGTTGCTCTGTTGCTTGAAGTCGGCTCAGGGTTCGGCATGTACGTCGCATTCTCGACGTGGCGGCTCTATGACCGCGCTGCTCCCGCAGCTCCGGCCATGGCTCCGTCCACGACCATCGCCGCGACCATGCCGAGCATGGGAGTGTCTGCGTTGGCCCCGATGTCGAAGACGTTCGGGATTGCCAACGACAATAAGTCGACGCCTGCAGCCCCACGGCTGGTGGCGCCCGACAACGATGTCGAACGCTATCGGAAGGAGCGCATCGAGCTAAGTGACGGCGCGAGCCTCACAGCTACTACGCTTTACGAAGATTACTGCGAGTGGTGTGAAAGTCATCAGAAGGAGCCTTTGGCACTCCCAACATTCGGACGGGAATTCGGAGAAGGGGAGATGAAGATCTCCAAGGCTAAGATTGCCGGACGCGTCAGGTACATCGGCGTCTCACTGAAGGAACGTCTGCAGGCAGAGGAGGATAAGAAGCTGCCCGCATCAAGATCAGCAGCGGCTTAGTGCCGCCTGAAGAAAGAGGTCGCGAAAGCGGCCTCTTTTTTTATGCCGAGAGTTGTTG
>JANOJW010000053.1:0-2283 GCA_031418955.1 Hyphomicrobiales bacterium
CGGCGCCTGCGCAACCGCCAGTTGGTGCTGTACCATCTCACCCGACGGGTGAGAGGCGGACGGCGGCTTGTCGTTGCTCATCCACTTGAAAAAGCGCACCTTCCGCGATCATGCAAGCACGAGAACTGCCGGATCTAGGATTACTTGTCTGGTCTTCTCGGAACTTTCTGGACCTGCCTCGACTTGACCACTACTGTCACCTGCACACGAGCAGTATCCTGATTGGCGGTGACGGTAGCGACACCATGCAGGGTAACAGTGGCGACGATATCATGGACGGCGATGCTTGGGACGACGTGCGTATCGAGTACATCGATGCGAACGGCCAGGAGCAGTCGGTCGACAGCCTGAAGGATATTCAGGCGGACCTGCTGGCTGGTGCCATCGATCCCGCCTCCTTGCGGATCGTGCGCGACATCCTCAAGGACCCGGTGCTTGGGCGGGATAGACAGCCGACCTTTTTCGACGACTTGTACGGCGCGACTGGAGCGCAGGATGTCGATCGCGACGAGTTCGTCGAGCTGAGCGACCTCAATCCGCAGGAGCAGGCTGTCGCTGACGCGAACGATTACTTGCGCAACATCGAGTTCATCCGCTTCGACACGGGCTCCATTGCCGTCAACAATCCGCCGACCGGCACGCTGAGGATGAACCGCCTCAACTCGCTCGCCGCCGGTGTGGTGATCGTCAACCTGCTGGCCGACCCCGACGGCATCGCCGCCGGCTCGTTCCAGATGCTGTGGGAAGAGCTGGTTGGTGCGACCTGGACCGAGATCGCGGGCGCCACCGGCAGCTCGCTGACCGAGGCGCAGCGGCTGGGCAACGAGAACTCGATCGTCCGCGGGGGGGCCACCTGGACCGATGGGGCCAGCTTCGTGGAGCGCGTGTCCGCGCCGCAGCTTGCCGTGACCGACACGAACCTCGACAATGACGTCCTGAATGGCACGGCTGTCGCGGAGCACCAGTTCGGCTTTGGTGGCAACGACACGCTGAACGGCGACGGCGGTCACGACGCGTTGCCGGGCGGCGAAGGCGCCGATACCTATGACGCCGGCGCAGGCGACGACACCATCTACGCCGACCAGAACGATCTCTCGATCGACGGCGGGACCGGCCGCTACCAGGTCATCCTGCAGGCGACCGGCAACGCGACCGTGCCGCTGACGCTCGACAACGTCGAGGTGGTGTTCGGCTCGCAGTTTGACGACTACATCGTGGTCGGCTCGGCGACGCAGGGCGTGACCATGCACGGTGGCGACGGCAACGACAGTCTCGTTGGCGGCGGTTTCGGCGATACGCTCTACGGTGAAGCCGGCAACGACATGCTGCTCGGCGGCGCTGGGACGGACACGCTCGATGGTGGTGCGGGCACCGATATGCTTGTCGGCGGCACCGGCGACGACCTCTACGTCATCGACGCCAACGATACGATCGTCGAAGCAGTGGGCGGCGGCGACGACACCGTCCATGCCTCGAACGACTATGTCATGCATGCTAACGTCGAAAACGTGGTGGCGAATTCGACGGTGGAGCAGAACCTTACCGGCAACGCCAGCAACAACACGTTGCTCGGCAACAACGCGACCAACCTGCTCCAGGGCGGTGGCGGCGACGACATTCTTCACGGCATGGGCGGCGACGATCATCTGCACGGCAACGCTGGCGCCGACGTGCTGCTCGGCGGTTCGGGCGACGACGTCTACTTCATTACCGACCTGCTGGACCAGATCTTAGAGATCAATAACGAAGGCTCGGACTCGGGCGGCATCGATCGTGTCTACACGTCCGTTGACCTGACGCTCGCCGAAAACGTCGAGAACGGCGCCGTGCTCGGCGGCGCTGGTGTGCGCATCAATGGCAACGCTCTCGACAACAGCCTCACCGGCAACTCGGGTAACGACGTGCTCTACGGCGGTGCCGGTAACGACGTGGCCTTCGGCGGCGATGGTATCGATATCTATGAGCTCGACGGCTACGAGGCGCTTCGAGAGCTGCTCCAGATCGCCCGCGAGTCGGGCGGCTGGGTCCAGGTCAACGACACCAGCGGCCAGGGCAACGGTTTCGACAGCCTTTTCGGCATCGAACGTATCCGCTTCCGCGGCGACGGTTTCGAGTTCGACCTCTGATCGAGCGACTGGTTCGAGACACCGAACGCGGCCCTTCGGGGCCGAGTTTGACGTGGGCCAAGCCGGCGCTGTGCTACATCGCCTCCAACTCGTCGATCATCCGCTCGAGCACGCCCAATCCCTTCTGCCAGAAGGCGGGATCGCGCGCGTCGAGGCC
>JANOJW010000054.1:0-14259 GCA_031418955.1 Hyphomicrobiales bacterium
TTTTCTCGGCCGCGACGGCTACAGGGGCCGCATCGTCGTGGTCGAGAAGGACCCGAGCTACCAGTGGTGCGCCACCGGTCGCGCCGTCGCCGGCATCCGCCAGCAGTTCTCGACGCCGGAGAACATCCGCCTGTCACAGTTCGGCGTCGGCTTCTTCCGCAGCATCAAGCAGGAATTCGGCCCCGACGCCGACATCGCGTTCCGCGAGCGCGGCTACATGATCATGGCCAGCCCCGAGAGCCGCGGCATTTTGGAAGGCAACATCGCGCTCCAGAACAGCCTTGGCGCCGACACTGAACTGCTGGAACCCGCCGAGATCACGAAGCGTTTCCCCTGGCTCTCCACCGAGGGGCTGGGCGCAGCGGGCTGGGGCCGCACGGGCGAGGGTTGGGTCGACCCCTCGTCGCTGCGGGCGCTGTTCCAGAAAGGCGCACGTGAGCGCGGCGTCGCGTATATCGCCGATCAGGTCGTGGGCATCGACGTCAAAGGCGGACGCATCGAGGGCGTGTCTCTCAAAAGCGGTAACCGTATTGCCACGGGCACCGTCATCTCGGCCGCCGGCTGGCATTCCGCCAAGATCGCTGCCATGGCCGGTCTGTCGCTGCCGATCCACCCGCGCAAGCGCATGGTATTCGTCGTTGATTGCAAGGATCCGCTGCCCGGCGCTGGCCTGATGATCGACCCGACCGGCCTCTACTTCCGGCCCGAGGGTAAGTTCTTCCTTACCGGCATCCAGCCGCCCGAGGACGCCGACCCCGACGTCGAGGATTTCGACATCGACCACGAGTTCTTCGATCGAGAGGTATGGCCGCGCCTCGCTGCGCGCGTACCGGCAATGGAGGCGCTCAAAGTCCAGAGCGCGTGGTGCTGCCACTACGACCTCAACACGCTCGACCACAACGCTATCCTGGGCTGTCATCCCGAGTTGCCGAGTTTCGTCATCGCCTGCGGTTTCTCGGGTCACGGCCTGCAGCATTCACCGGGCGTCGGGCGCGCGCTCGCCGAGCTCGTCATCCACGGCCGCTACGTCTCGATCGACCTGTCCCGGTTCGGTCACAGCCGCATCGTCGAGGGGAAGCCGATCCTCGAACTCAACGTGTATTGATGACCCGCATCCTTGCCATCTCCTCGCAGGTTGCGCGCGGGCACGTGGGCCTGTCGGCCATTGTGCCGACACTCAATGCGTTTGGCCGCGAGGTAATTGCGCTGCCGACGATCCTGCTCTCCAATCATCCCGGGCACCTGACGTCTGCCGGCGAACGCATTTCGCCGGACCTGCTCCGCCGGATGGTGGATGCACTCGATGCGAACGGCTGGCTCGGAGATATCGATGCCGTGCTGACCGGCTATCTGCCAAGCCCTGAACACGTCGCGTTCGCGCACGACACGCTCGAACGGATCAGGCGCCGCAATCCCGGCCTCACCTACCTTTGCGATCCGATCATCGGCGACGAGCCAATGGGTGTCTACATCCCGATCGATGCCGCAGCAGCGATACGAGATCGACTCGTCCCGATCGCCGATCTCGTCAAGTGCAACCGGTTCGAACTCGAATGGTTGAGCGGGACACCCATCTCGTGCGGAGGTACTGCCGAGGCGGCAGTAAGACTGTGTGGCTGGCCGAGTGTGGCGGTGACGTCGCTGCGAGCCGGCGATAACGCGATCGAGAACATCCTGATCGAGCGAGGATCACTGACCGCGATGGCCCGTGTCGAAAAACATGCGAATGTCCCTCACGGCACAGGCGACCTGTTGTCTGCTCTTTTTCTCGGCCATCGTCTGCTCGATGCCACGCCCGCAGCGGAAGACTTCCGGGTCAGCGTCAATGGTGTTCGCCATGTTGTCGAAGTCAGCCTGGGACACGACGAGCTCCAGTTGATCCGGGCGATCGACGAAGCGGCGTTTGGCTTGCCCTTGATGCAACCTTGAAGGCCTTTGTGGCAGGCGTCGACGGCTGCCGCGCCGGCTGGCTCGTCGTGCTGCGCCGCCTCGATACCGCCGAGCCGCCGCGCGCGCGGATCGTCGACACGTTCGCTGACATCCTCGCGCTGCCCGACGCGCCGCGCATCATCGCTGTCGACATGCCGATCGGATTGCCCGAGCGCTCGGGGCCCGGAGGGCGGCCGGCCGACATCGAGGCGCGCGCCAAGCTCGGCGCGCGGCGATCCTCATTGTTCGCGTTGCCATCGCGTGCCGCCGTGATGTGCGAGGACTACGCGCAAGCCTGCGCCGTGGCACACGCCCACTCCGATCCGCCGCGCAAGGTGTCGAAGCAGATGTTCCATCTGTTCCCCAAGATCCGCGAGATCGACTGCCTGATGACGCCCGCGTTGCAGGAGCGCGTCGTCGAGTGCCACCCGGAGGTGGCGTTCTGGGCGATGAACGGCGAGACGGCCCTCGATCAACCAAAGAAGGTCAAATCGCGGCCCAACGAGCCGGGCTTGGCGCTGCGCCGCAATCTACTCGCTGCCGCCGGGTTTCCGCGCGCGTTCCTCGAAGCCAAACATTTCCGCTCCAGCCACGCGGGGCCCGACGACCTGCTTGACGCCTGCGCTTGTGCGGTGACCGCCGCGCGCATCGCCGCCGGCCGCGCCCGCCGCTTTCCGGCCGAGCCGCAGCGGGACGCGCGCGGGCTCAGGCAAGAGATCTGGGCGTGACAAGTAGGTGCCTGGCTGAAGCCAGGCACCTACTGTGAGGCAATCTTTCCTTAACCTTTCATCAAGTCCACCTAAACCTCTTGCCGCTACGCTCGGCTGACATCCTCGCGGAGACGGCTTATGATGCACTTTCTCAATTCGTTCGGCGCCTTCGCGCTGCACCTCGCCGTCGGCCTCGCGTTGCTCGGCGGCTTCATGCTCGCCTACATGCGCACGACGCCGCACGGCGAGTTCGAGCTTATCCGCAAGGGCAATGCCGCCGCCGCGCTCGGCCTCGCCGGCGCCATGCTCGGCTTTGCCATCGTGCAGTCGCGCATCATCGCCTACTCGGAAGGCATCGGTGAAACCATCCTGTGGGGTCTGATCGGTCTCGTCGTGCAGGCCGCCGGCCATTGGCTGCTCTCGCGCTTCATGCCGCGCCTCTACGTCGCCATCGAGGAGGGCGACATGGCTGCCGGCCTCACCAAAGCCGCCGTTGCCATCTCGCTGGGCCTCCTCAATGCAGCGAGCATGACGCCATGACCGCGGACGCCGTCTCGCGCACGCGCTGGAAGAGCCGGTCGGTCGATCTGCGCCTGCTCGGAACGGCCGGCAGTCTCGTCACGCTGCTCGCCGGCTGCTCGAACGCGAGCCACCACCGCAACGTCTACAAGGGCGTCGAGGACTGCGCCGCCGACTACACCACGTCCACCTGCCATCAATCGGGCACGCAGCGGGCCGACCGCTTTCTCGGGCCGGTCTTTCGCATGGTCGGCGGGCGCCCGTCGTCGTGCGATAGTCGCGATCCAGGCGCGGGCACGCTCGCCACGCGCCGCATCGGCACCGAGCAGGTGACGCGCGGTGGCTTCGCCTGCCGGCGCAGCAGCACCGGTTCGCACTATCGCAACACCAATTCCGGCTACCGCTGGACCTCCGGCGGCTGAGTGCCTGTCAGGTAGGCTTTCGAACTCCAAGAGGCACCATGCGCCGCATGACGCTCGAGCCCAGGCCCGACTGGCTCGCAAGGCTGTCGGCGCTCGGCATGGATCTCGCGGCCAATCCGACCTCGCCCTACTGGCGCGAAGATGCGGCTTATTCCTTCTCCGAGCGCGAGGTCGAGACGCTGCACGAGGCGGCCGATGAGTTGCTCGATATGATCACTGCGGCGACCACGCACGTGATCGAGACCGATCGCTTCGCCGAGCTTGGCATTCCCCCGACGCTTCGGGACGTCGTCACTCGAAGCTGGCGCGCGAAAGAGCCCTCACTTTACGGTCGTTTCGATTTCCGGTTCGACGGCGAAGGGCCACCGAAATTGCTCGAGTACAACGCCGATACGCCGACCGCGCTGTTCGAGGCGGCCGTCGTGCAATGGCACTGGCTCGCGGAGCGCTTTGCCGGCGCGGACCAGTACAATTCGATCCACGAGGGCCTGATCGAGACGTGGAACGATTGGCGCCGGCGGGGCCTCGTCTCGCGTGTTCACTTTGCCTGCATGCCTGAGGACGATGACGATCTGCTCACCACCGCATACCTGCAGGATACCGCCGTGCAGGCCGGCCTCGACGGGCTCTTGATACCAATTCCTGACATCGGCTGGGACGGCCGCCGGTTCGTCGACGCCGCGACCGCACGCATCGATGCGCTATTCAAGCTCTACCCTTGGGACTGGCTTACGGACGACGACTTCTTTCCGCATCTCGCTCAGAGCAACGTGCGCGTGCTCGAGCCAGCCTGGCGCATCGTGCCGGCCAGCAAGGGCATCCTCGCCATCCTCTGGGAGCTGTTTCCGGACCATCCGAACCTGCTGCCCGCCAGCTTCGATCCGGCCGCGATCGAGGGGCCACACATCCTGAAGCCGCTGCTCGGTCGCGAGGGCGCGAACATGATCGTCGCTGGCGCGGGAGTTGCGCACGCATCGACCGACGGGCCATATGCCGGTATGTCGACCGTGGCGCAGGCGCTGGCGCCACTCCCCGCGTTCGACGGCTGGCATCCCGTGATCGGCCTGTGGACGATCGGCGATACGCCGCGCGGCCTCGGCATCCGCGAGGATCGCCACCTCGTCACGGGCCGCGGCGCCCGTTTCGTGCCGCACGTGATAGGGGTGTAGGGCGCAGTTTGGGTTTCGGGGACCAAGTGCAGAGGCCGCCTAACCAAACTACGCCACCATCGCCTTGGCCTTCTCGAGCGCCATGAAGCTGTTCGAGGCCAGCACAACCTTGTGCCGGCGCAACATTCCCATGCGGTGCATCGCCTCGCGCGGCTGGCGCTGCAGCCCCGAGACGATGATGCGGCAGCCTCGCTTGCGGCACTCCAAGGCCAGATCCTCGAGGGCTGAGAGCGCGGTGGCATCGACCAGCGGTACGTCGCGCATGCGCAGGATCAGCACGCTCGGGAATTGATCGAGCGCGCGCAGCGTTTCCGAGATCGTGCTGGCGCCGCCGAAGAACAACGGTCCGCGCATCTGGAACACGCTGACGCGCGGCGGTAGCTGCATGTCGAGGATCACCGACCGGCCCCCGCGCATGTCGTCGAGATCGTCTGGGTGACCCGCGCCTTGGGCCGCGCCCGAGACCTCCGCCATGCGGTGCATGAACAGCATGCACGCCAGCACCACGCCGACTGCGATCGCCACGTTGAGATCGACGAAGATAGTCAGCGCCAGCGTTGCGATCAGCACCAGCCGGTCGTCCACCGGCGCGCGGGCAAGGAAGTGCGACACCTCGCGCCAGTCGATCAGCCGCCACGATACGTTGAGCAGCACGGCGGCGAGGCATGACAACGCCAGATAGCCCGCAAGCGGTGCCAGCAGCAGCATGAACAGCAGCACGAACACCGCATGCAGTACGCCGGAGACCGGCGTCTTGCCGCCGGCCGTGATGTTGGTCGCCGTGCGCGCGATGACGCCCGTCGCCGGCAGTCCGCCGAACAACGGCGAGGCGACGTTGGCCACACCCTGTGCCAGCAACTCGACATTGGAGCGATGGCGACCGCCCGTCTTCGCATCGGCCGCGACTGCCGACAGCAGCGATTCGACGCCGACCAGGAAGGCGATGGTGAACGCCGAGGGGAGCACCTCGGTGATCTTCGTCCAGGAGAGATCGGGAAGCTCGGGCGACGGAAGCGCGTTTGGAATGCCGCCGAAGCGCGAACCGATGGTAGCAATGCGATGCGACTCGGTGCCGATCAGCCAGGCGATACCGGACGCCACGCCGACGGCGATCAGAAGTCCGGGCCATTTCGGTCGCCAGTACTTCGTGGCGCTGATGATGCCCAGCGTCAGGCAGCCGATCAGCAGCGCCCACAGATTGACGCTGCCGCGCGCCTCCCAAAGCTTGCCAAGCTTGCCGATGATGTCGGTCGTCACACTGACATCGATGCCGAGGAAGTCTTTGATCTGGCCGATGGCGATGATGACGCCGATGCCGCTGGTGAAGCCCAAGATCACCGGCCCCGGCACATACTTGATGTAGGAGCCGAGCTTCAGCAGAGCGGCAGCGATCAGCAGGAACCCGGCCAGAAACGTCGCCGTCATAAGCCCGCCAGGACCATGCTTGTCGATGACGCTGGCGATGATCACGATGAAGGCCGCCGCCGGCCCGCCGATCTGATAGCGGCTCCCCCCCAGCGCGGAGATCAGGAAACCGGCGACCACGGAAGTAATGAGCCCACGATCGGGCGTGACGCCGGCCGCGATCGCGATCGCCATCGACAACGGCAGCGCCAGGATGGCGACGGTGAGGCCCGCGAGCGCATCGGCGCCGAAGCGCGAACCGGGATAGCCTTCGCGAAGTGCGATCACGAGCTTCGGCACGAAATGCGCAGCATAGCTACTGAACCGCGAGCCGCTGTCAGCCGTAGCCTGCTTCGTCGCCGTGCGCTGCTCGACCATGCGCGGCCCTCGCCTGTCATTCGTCGTCAAACCATACCTGTGTCGGGCGCACCGCACTACGGCCGAGATCGAAGCACAACAGCCAACAATTCGGCATTGCGGTCTGCGCGCGCTCCGTGCCTCAATGCAGCGAGCCACTTGCCGTCAGCCGAGAGCATCACATGACCAAAGCCACGCAACCCCTGCCGTCGATCCTGAGCCTTGCTGGCAAGCGCATCGTGGTGACGGGCGCCGCCAGCGGAATCGGGCGGGCCACCGCAAGGGCCGTCGCGGAGCTCGGCGCCGCGGTGCTGCTCGCAGATCTCGGCAAGCTCGCCGATGTCAAAGCCGAACTCGAGGCGATGGGTGCGACGGTGGACGTGATCGAGGGCGACATGACGGCTCCGGGCTACACGGCGAAGCTGTTGGCCAAGGGGCCGTTCGACGGGCTTGCCCACTGCGCCGGCATTCTGCACAGGCAGCCGTTGGCCAAGGCCGCCGATCCCGTGCAACGCTTTCACCAACTGATGGACATCAATCTGCGCGTGCCGATCGAGATCGGTGAGGCGTTCGTCGAGCATCTGGGCACGCGGGGCGGCGGGGCGATCGTGTTCGTCGGCTCTGTCGCCGGGCGAACCGGGGGCACGTCGCTCTACACGCCGATCGACTATGCGGCATCGAAGGGCGGCGTTCACACGCTCGTCAAATGGCTGTCGCGCCGTGCCGTGACCAAGGGGGTACTCGTCAATGGCATTGCGCCTGGACCCGTCGAAACGCCAATGACGGCCAACAACGCCATGGACAAGTCGGTGCTGCCGCGCGGGCGCATGGGCCGGCCCGAGGAAATCGCCTGGATGATCGCCATGCTGCTGACGCCGGCGGCGGGCTACGTCTCGGGTTCGGTCCTCGACGTCAACGGAGGCAGCTTCGTCGGGTGACGCGTGTCTTTGTACTTGGGCCTTCAGATGCCCACGATCATCCGGCCCTGCTTGGGCCTCCAGATGCCTACCAGCATCCGGCCTGTCATCCGGCGCGTCAGCGCGAGAAGATCTGACGCAACAAGCCGACGATCACCATCAGGATGCCGCCGCCGACGCCGCCACCGGCGATCTGGCTGATGATCGCACCCGGGTCGAGGCCGGCGTCGACCGACGTCTTGCCGAGGCCGAGCGCGCTGTTCAGGATGGCGCCACCCAGACCGCCGCCGACAAGGCCAGCAAGCGAGTTGCCGAGCGAGCCCAGGCTCATGTTCTTGAACAGCGAGCCGGCAATGTTGCCGCCGAGCGCGCCACTGATCAACTGAATGAGCAGTGTGACGATGTCCATGATTGGCTCCCTTGTTGTTCGGAAAGCGCCGTGCCGTCCCAGTCGAGTGACTTTAGACCAGTTCCGCAGCCCCAAGGGAGGCCGGGCACCTGCAATGTGGCGGATTGGTTAACAGCCATGCCGGACGTGCGTGGTGTTTGGGTGACAGGTCGGCTGGAAATGCTCACCCAACTTCGAGGTCATTGAGCACTTCATTCATCTCGTGAGATAAAATCTCGATCCAATTGCCACGGGTCCTATCGGGAGCAGCCTACATGAAGCGCGCGTTCACGGCCGTCGCGGCCGCACTCACCGCCCTGATCGCCCTTACGGCCGCCACTGGCGCCTCAGCCGCCGACCGGAGGGCCCGTGCCGAAGCCGGTCCCGCTCTGACCGAGCATCCGAAGTCGTCCTACTACCGCAAGCGGTCTGCCACGCGCGTCAAGGGCTTTGTCGCCCGCCGCGGCGGTTATTCGTACACGATCCCCGACACCATCAACACCTACGGTGACAGCCGTTCGCTTTACGGCGGCACCTTGATGTTCCGCGATCCCATGTTGGTCCGCCAGACCAGCGCCGGACCGTTCGATCATGGCTTTTTCTTCGATTCGGGCGTGATGCCCCGCGGCGGGGATTCGCCTTACATGCATTGAGCGGTCGTGCCGCCAGCATAGTCTCGTTTTGATTGCAGCGGCCCGGCAACATCCCTCTGGAACTGTAGCCGGGCCGTTTGGCTTTCGCTTGCAGCTGCGGGCCGGCCCGCTATGAATGGCGTTAACCAGAGCAGTACTCAGTCGACGGGGAATACCATGTCCGGAACGTTCAAACTCGCAGTCGCAGCCGTGGCGCTCGTCGCCTTCGCGCTACCAGCCTGGGCCAAGTGCACGAAGCTCGCCTACTCCGTGAACGACTACGGCAAGGACGGTCCGACCAAGGACGCCAAGGACCTGCTCGACAAGTACATCGCCAAGACCATGGCCGAGCGAGGCATCAAGACCTACCGCGTCGGCAAGAAAGACGTGACCTGCGAACTGTTCCTGGATTTCGGCTTCTTCGACGAGCACACCTGCAAGGCCGCTGCCGTGGTCTGCTGGGGTGACAGCACGCCGGGAGCGGCGAAAGAAGCCACTGCACCGGCTGCGCCCGCCGGGGGAGCTGCGCCGGCAAAGGCGGAGGCCAAGAAGCCTGCAGCCGCCAAAGCCAAGGCCAAACCCAAAGAGGCAGCCGCGGCCAAGGCTCAGTAATCGCTCATTTTATTGGCTGGGACGCAACTCAAGCCGAATGCCAGGCTACGATTGGCATCCTTGCAACGGCCTGTTCCACATGGGCCACCCCATAGAAGTCCTGCACGCCGTCGGCCATTGCTTTGATGCTGAATCGACGTGCGATTTGGTTGTGCATCCGGGCCGCTCGCGCCGCCGTCTCTTCAGGCTGCTCAAGTGCCGCGATCAGCGCTTGCGAGAGGTCGTTTGCATTGTCAGGAGCAACCAGCGGTGTGTCCGTCCCATCAATGATTTCCGGTAGACCGCCGACGTTGGTGGCGACGAACGGCAGCCCTGCTCCGGCACCCTCCAGCACGACGTAAGGAAAGCTCTCGGCTCGGGACGGCATCACCAGGATGCGTCCGAGCCGGAACGCCTCGCGTGCCGGCATGGCGCCTGCAAACCGCACATGGTCTGAAAGTCCTAATGCCGTTGCTTGCGCCCTGAATGTCTGCTCGTCAGGGCCCGTACCGACGATTGCCAGTCGACAAGGCCGGCGAGCATGTACCAGCTTCAGCGCGTCGAGCAGGACGTCCACGCCCTTGAGCTTGCGGAGTTCGCCGATAAACAGCAGGTCGGCCGCGCTTGTGTCGGCGGTCACGGGCACCAGTTCGGCCGGAGAGATGCCATTGTGCACGACGCGCGTCGGGCAGGCAGGTTCGCCGACCTTCTCGCGGAAGGTCCGAGCCGAAAAGGCGCTTTCAAACACCAGACCGCTGGTCATGCGAGCCATATGCCGCTCGGCCACGAAGTAGGCGCGTCCAATCAGTGACGAGGGATCGTAATGCAGGCTGCCGCCGTGCGGCGTGTAGAACGCATGGCAGGCGCCACCACGATTGCGCACGCTGCGTGCGGCGAACCGGGCGTAAGCGCCACCTTTGGCGCCGTGACCGTGCAGGATGTGGACATGAGCAACCCGAGCGAAGGCCGCGACAGCCCGGGTCGCCGACACATCGGCGGGCCCCAGATCGCGACTCATCGGCACCTTGAGCAGGCCAAGAGCGAGGCTCGGTTGCAGTTCGGCGAGGCGCTGCTCAGTCAGGGAATCGTACGTGTTGGCATCGCAAATGACGCCGACGGCGCAGCCGCGAGCCGCCTGCTCGCGGGCCAGGTCGCGGACATGGCGGAACAGGCCGCCGACAGGGGCGCGCAGGACATGCAGAATTCGAAGCGGCTTGGTCATGACGGCGCAGGCGTGCAGCTAACGTGCCAGACGCCACGCCATCCAGACGGCGATCAGAAGAACCGCTCGTAGATCTGCACCGTGTCACCGGGGAGGATCACATAGTCGTCCGGCACGTCCATGCGCTCGACGAGACCGTTGACGCGGCGGGAAACCTGGATCTTGCGCTCGTTGGCCCGCTCCGAGAAGCCACCGGCTATGGCGACCGCTGTCTTCACCGTCATGCCGCTGACGTAGGGGTACTGGCCGGCCGTTTTGACCTCGCCAAGGATGAAGAATGGGCGGTTCTGCTGCACGTCGACCGTGACGTGCGGATCCTTGACGTACTGAGCGCCGAGCTTGGCTTTCAGGCGCTTCTCGAGGTCGAAAGTGGTAATGCCGCGCGCCTTGACGCCACCGATCAGCGGCACCGTGATCCAGCCGCCGTGATCCACGTTGTAGATGCGCGAGAGGTTCGGCTGCCCGTAGACGAAGATCCGGAGCTTGTCGCCCGTATCGAGGAGGTAGGGGCCGTCTGTATCGGCGACGGCCTGCGGGCCCTGCAATGCGACCGGGATGACCGTCGGCGCACTCCACGAATGGAACGCTGGCCCTGGGCCATGATGGTGCGCCGACTGCTCGGCATGCACGATCGTCTCCTGTCCCCAATCATTGTGACTACAGGCAGAGAGCATCATGCCGAGAGCGAGGCAGATCGAAACTGGTACGACACGCGACGGCATCTGACACCGATCCTTGCATAGTGAATGTCGATGGATCGGTTCTAACAGCCAACTCGTTAAAGAAGCGTGTGCGGTCGTTTCATTCCGAAAATCTTACCGGCGCGCTTAAGCAATTGGTTACGCGAAACCGTTCTAATCCGGCACATCCGGGAACCCGCGTGTCGCGTTCGGCGGGCCAAGAACGTCTACCTCATCAGGCGGCAAACATGCGAGCTCAGGTTCAATCCAATCCCGACGACATCGACATCACGTCGCTTTGGTCCGTGCTGAAGCGCAGCGGCCCGAAGATCATTCTCTATTCCGGTCTTATCGGCGCTTTGACCTACATGGGGCTCTCGCTCGTTGCTCCAAAATACAAGAGCGAAGCGGTGATCCAGATCGGCACGCAAGGCGACAAGTCGAGCCCGAACGCGGTTCCCGATGTCATTTCCGTGAAGCAGGACCGTGAGGCTGTCGTCAGCCAGGTCGCCGTTCTGAAATCGCGCGATCTCGCCATCAAACTTGCAGCGGATCTGAAGCTCGCATCCCGGCCAGAGTTCAACGCGGCGCTTGGCGGTCAAGACTTCGTCGGCGGCTTGCTGCGCATAGTCGGTTTGTCCGGTCCGCGCCCCGGCGAAAGCGACGAGGAGCGCGTCTTCAATGCGTATCAGAAGGCCCTGAAGGTGTTTCAGACGAAGGACAGTCGCGTCATCACCATCGAGTTCCAGTCGAACGACAGTGAGCTCGCTGCCCGCGCTGCCAATCGTCTGGTCGAGCTGCATCAGGAATCGCTGCGCTCGCAGGTCGTGTCCACGACGGTTGAAACGAACGATTTCCTGAAGCCGCAGATCGAGAAGTTGTCGCGCGAGGTCGCCGAGGTCGAGGCCGCAGTCGAGAATTTCCGTCGCCAGTCCGACCAGTTCCGTGGCGCGGGAACGGCCGGCGCCGGCAGCCTCAATGAGCAGCAGCTCACCGAGCTCACCACTGAAGTGACCAAGGCTCGCACGGCGCGCACCGAGATCGAGGCACGGGCTCGCTCGGCCCGCGAGCTGCTCCAGCGCAGTATGGCTGACGCCATTCCCGACGTGCAGAAGTCGCCCGTCATCCAGGGCCTCATCGCCCAGCGCGTACGCGCCGAGCGCGAGAAGGCTGAAGCCGAGACGCAACTGCTCTCGGGCCATCCGCGCATGAAGCAGCTCAACGCCAACGTGACGGACCTGCGCCGCCAGGTGAACCGCGAGGCCATCGTCATCGTCGAGGGGCTCGAGAAGGAGGCCAAGGTGCTCGCACTGCGTGAGGAGCTTGCCACAAAGAGCCTCGACGAAACCAAGTCGCGCATTGGCTCGAAGTCGGTCGATATCGCCAAGCTCGCGTCTCTCGAAGGCTCGGCCAAGTCCAAGCGCAAGGAGCTCGAGACGCTCCAAGCGCGCTACGAGGAAGGCCGCAACAAGGTCGATATCCGCTCGGCGCCGCTCGAGGCGCAGATCGTGCAGAAAGCCTATCCGTCCGGCATCCCCAACTCGCCGAAGAAGCCGCAGCTTGCCGGTCTTGCCGCCGCCGCCAGCTTGATTCTCGGGTTCGTGGTGGTTGTGACGCGCGAGCTGCTGGGCGGCGCCCGCCGCGGCGGGCAAGCCCAGCCTGCGCAGGCTCCGGTTCACACGCCGGCACCAGTTGCTCCTGCGACACTCGCCACTGCCATTCCGGTGGCGCGCACGCAGGCCGCGACGCAACGGACACAAGCCCAGACGGCACCGGTCGCCAGCGCTGCCGTACCCACGGCCCGCGCCAGCGAGTCTGCACAACCGGCGGCCGGGTCCAGCTTCGTCACGCTCGCCTCGGCCGAGACCGTTGCCCGACGAATCGCTGGCAATGGTGAAGGTCAGGGTGGCTATCGGACCGTCGTTGTCGGCGACGCCGAGGGCCTCGATGTCGGCGGAGAAGCCGTCGACATCGCAGCGAGCCTGAATGCAGCTGGCAAGCAGGTCGTCCTTGTCGACTGGAGCGCCAATGGGGTCGGTATGAGCAAAGAGCTTGGCGTCGATCCCGGCCCAGGTTTCCTCGATCTGATCGAAGGCCGGGCCACGTTCGAGGACGTGATTCGTCGCCTGCCCGACGGCGAGGTGCATGTCGTGCCATGCGGCAAGGCGCAGGCTGCGACTGTCGGCCGAATCGATGCCGACCGGATCAACCTGGTGCTCGACGCACTTGACGAGGCCTACGACCACATCGTGGTTTGCGGCACTAATAGTGCGATTTCGGAGTTGTTCCTGGCCATCCAGGGCCGTTTCGACGCCGGTGTCCTGGTTTGCGACAGCCGTCAGCGCGCGGCTGCCACCGATGCGGCTCCGGGTACGTTCCTGGGCTATCAGGTGACCGACATCGACGTCGTGCGCTTCGACCGTGCCGGGCAGGGCGCGGGCCGCAAGATGCAGCTTGCGCGGAATACGGAGCGCCCGGAGACGCGGGTCTGATCAGCAAGCAATGATCAACCAAGGGGCCGGGATGTAACCTCCGGCCCCCTTTTTGTGTCCGCCACGCTACGGGACTGTCCGGCCACACCTCTGCCGGGGCGAAGCGATGGATGGTCCGCGCGTGTTGCGCGGTGGCCGCTAACCACGTATCGACGCTGATCGGCGTCGGCACTCAACCCATCGCAACTTGCACGCTGTTTGCAGGCGTAAGGTCGGGGCGCGACATGGATTGGACACTCGGCAAAGACATATGAGCCGGCGAACCACGGGATTGATGAAAGCCGCGCTCTCGGCCCTGCACTTCACAGGGGTCGACGGTGCGCTTGGGCGACTGACGCGCGGGGCTGGCGTCATTTTCATGCTGCATCATGTGCGGCCCGAGCAGCCGCAGGAGTTCGAGCCGAACCGCATTCTCAAGGTGACGCCGGATTTCCTCGAGGCCGTCATCCGCATCGTCGTCTAGGCTCTGTAGATTACCTATCATCTTGTATTCGCATTAGCGGGTGAGGAAATGGAGAGGGAAACTTTCAGTAATAATTGCCAGTCCTGGCGGTTATCAAACCCTGAACCTTTTGAGTCAGCTTGAGCCATATCTGTCGGACGTATACACAAATAAATTCCTGAAAAGTTATGATATCTTTATTATATACATACGATTCGTTGAGGGTGTGAATTTATTATTGTCTAAAGAAAGGTGTTTTGTATACAAGACACTGACATGACTATGCATTAATCTAATCTGATCGCTTATTCTCTATATAATATATATGCTAGGCAGCGATAAAGGATGCCAATAATTGAGATATGAATGGATGCTACACCATCAG
>JANOJW010000055.1:0-1877 GCA_031418955.1 Hyphomicrobiales bacterium
AGCGAGTTCGACCGGCGGAATATGTGCCGGTTTCACGCCAAACGCAAGCCATGTCTCGATCACAATATAGGTCGGCAATCGACATCGACAACGCGACGTATCGCCCGCTCCCCAGAAATAGCGCCGTCTCAACCATACCACCTAATGAGGCATTGGTATCGGCGGGTGCCGACAGTCACGATAGTTTGAGATAGCGTTAGCCTCTCTCGCGGAGCGGGGCCAAGTTGCCCGCATCGCGCCGCACATCAAGCCGCACATCCCGTGGAGACGAAGCCGATCCCGCCCCCCTCGAAACCGTTCGGCTTCAGGCCGATCAGCGCTGAAATGGCGGGATCATGGTCAATCCACGCCAGGGCTATTTGCAGCCCCGCCAGAGTGCTTGACATGGGCCTGGCTAGGGGTGCCCCCGAGCGGTTGGTAAACGCGCGTCCTGCTGCGTGCAGGAGCGCGGGGCTTCGTGCGCCGAACCCGACCTCGCTTCGGTTTGCGCGGCGAGGCCGAACCAGCGACCTCGAACAGCCCGGCAGGGCTGGAACGGCCGCAGCGCCCGGCGAACCTGCACGCGACAAATCCTTGCCCCATGCCATGACCGGAACATCATGACGAGGCCAGTCCATCCCATTCCCTCGGTCGACGAGGTGCTGCGCGGCGATATCGCCCGCGCGTGCATCGCCCGTTTCGGCCGCACGGCTGCCGTCGAGGCTGTGCGCGCGGCGCTGGCGGCGCATCGCCGGACCGCGGCGGCTGCGCCGGACGCAGCCCTGACCCGGGAGGCGGCCCTCCTCGCCGTCGCCCGCTCTGCCGCCGATTGGCTCGCCGCGCGCGACGCGCCACGGTTGCGCCGCGTGTTCAATCTCACCGGAACGGTGCTGCACACCAATCTCGGCCGCGCGGTGAGCCCCGAGGCCGCTATCGACGCCGTCGTCGTCGCGATGCGTTTTCCCGCAGCGCTCGAGTTCGACATCGCGGCCGGCCACCGTGGCGAGCGCGACGACATTATACGAGGCCTCGTCTGCGAGTTGACCGGCGCGGAAGACGCGATCGTCGTCAACAACAATGCCGCCGCGCTGATGCTGCTGCTCGCGGCGCTGGCTGTCGGTCGCCAAACCATCGTCTCGCGCGGCGAACTGATCGAGATCGGCGGCTCGTTCCGCCTACCCGCGATCATGGCGGCCGCCGGCACCACACTCGTCGAGGTCGGCACCACCAACCGCACGCACCTGAAGGACTACGTCGACGCGATCGGACCCGCCACGGCTTTGCTCATGAAGGTGCACACCTCCAACTACGTCGTGCAGGGCTTCACCAAGCAGGTCACCGCCGCCGAGTTGGCTCCTGTCGCGCGCGACAGGAACATCCCGCTGGTCGATGATCTGGGCTCAGGTACCCTCGTCGACCTGACGCGCTACAACGCCAGCCTCAAGCGCGAGCGCACCGTGCAGGACGCACTGCGGGACGGCGCCGATCTCGTCACGTTCTCCGGCGACAAGCTGCTCGGTGGACCGCAGGCGGGCTTCATCGTCGGCCGTCGCGATCTCGTGCAGCGCTGTGCCAAGCATCCGATCAAGCGCGCCATTCGCCTCGACAAGTTGCGCCTCGCCGCACTCGAGGCGACGTTGAAGCTCTACCGCGATCCCGATACGCTGGCCGTGACACTGCCGACGCTGCGGTTTCTGACACGGCCGGTCGCCGAGCTGTCCGAACTCGCCGCCCGCGTGGCGCTTGCCCTGCAAAACGGCATCGGTGACGATCGCTGCTTTGTCGGCACCGTCGCGTGCGCAAGCCAGATCGGCTCGGGTGCGCTGCCGATGGAGACGATCCCCTCGGTGGCGCTGGTGATCGAGGTGAAGGGCGGCGGCAAACCAGAGGCGATGGCC
>JANOJW010000056.1:0-1907 GCA_031418955.1 Hyphomicrobiales bacterium
CAGCTGCGCCCTCGGCGCTGGAGTCGAGCACGACGACACGGGCGCCCTCCATCGCGTAGCCCTGGCAGATAGCGCGGCCGATTCCTGAGCCGCCACCGGTGACCGCCGCGATATGTCCTGCGAGAAGTTGAGCCATTTGAATTCCTTCGGTTTCAGGTTGTCGACGTCGAGACATGCAACGGCGGCACGCGGGTGCCCCACGGCATCGCCTGCTCGAGGGCTGTGGCGAGTTGCAGGATCACATGCTCGGTCGCTGGCGGGCCGGCGAGTTGCACGCCGATCGGCAGGCCGCTCGAGTGCATGGCGAGCGGCAGCGTGATCGCCGGCGTGCCCATCACGTTGTGGGGCACCGTGTACTGGCACGGCACGACGTAAAGCTTATCGACGATCTCGGCGACCGAGACATCGCTGCGGCCGAGGTTGTAGTTGCCCCAGGGCTCGGCCACGCGGGCATGCGTCGGCGACAGCCAGACATCGCAGCGCTCCCAGAATTTTCCCAATTGCCGCCGCGCGATGTTCACCCCGCCCAGCGCCGCCGCGAACTGGGCCGAGGTCATGCGGCGGGCGTGCTCGTAGATTTTCAGCGTCACCGGCTCGAGCGTCTCGGGGCCGATCTTGTGACCGGTTCGCGCCGCGTAGCTCTCGAAGCGGGCGTCCATACCGAAGAACCAGGCGTCGACGAAGCGGCGCACCAGCTCGGTGCCGCCGAACTCGGGATCGTGCTCGAAGACGTCGTGGCCCATGGAGGCCAGCGTTTCGGCGGTTTTTCGGACCGCGTCGGCGACCTCGGGGTCGACGGCGACGCCCATCAGCGGCTTCAGCGTGAAGCCGATGCGCAGGCGGGGCGCGGCCCGTTTGGCGAGTGCGGCGTAGGACTCGGATGGCGTCGGAATCAGGAACGGGTCGCCGGGCTGGGGCTTGGCCACGCAATCGAGCATCAGGGCTGCATCGCGCACCGATTTCGTCTGCACGAAATTCATGGCGAGGCCGTAGCCGTTCTCGTCCAGCGCGGGGCCGAACGTGACGCGGCCGCGCGAGGGCTTCAGGCCGACGCCGCCGCACCAACTCGCGGGGATGCGGATGGAGCCGGCGATGTCGGTGCCGTGCGCAATCGGCACCATGCCGGAGGTGACCGCGGCCTGGCCGCCACCGGTCGAGCCGCCGGCGCAGTAGCCCTTTTTCCAGGGGTTCGAGGTATTGCCGTAGAGCGCGCCCTCGGTGGTGCCGGTGAGCGAGTATTCGGGGGCCGCCGAGCGGCCAATGATGTTGAGGCCCGACGCCTTGAACAGCCGGCAGAGGAAGCTGTCGGCGTCGGCGACCATGCCCTTGCAGAGCCTGGAGCCGAACTCGATCTTGCGCCCGCCCTCGTGGCCGAACACGTCTTTCAGCAGGAACGGCACGCCGCGGAACGGGCCGTCGCCAAGCGATTTTTCGTCGAGGGTGGCGATGCGGTCGGGATAGGTCTCGACGACGGCGTTGACGTCTGTGTTGACGGCGGCGATGGCGCGGGCGGCGGTCTCGGCAAGTTCCTTCGGGCTGACGGCCTTCTTTGCGACCAGCTCGGCGAGGCCGATGGCGTCGTGGCGCGCGTATTCGGCGAGGTTCATGGGCGATGGTCTCCGGGGCGAGGTCGGCTGGCGACAAGGCTAGGCTAGGCCGATGACGGGCAGCGGCGCAAGCTGCGGGTGATGTCTGCGGGTGAGTCGATGAGGGCCAGGTGCTATCGTGACGACGAACCTCGCGTTTGTCATCATCGGGCTCGTTCCGATGACCCATGGAGCAGCAAACTCCAAGTGGGACAGCTGGTCACCGTGATGCCGCGATAACCCTCAATTTCGGGCATTCTCGGCTACCTGAGCTCATAAATTCTTCGTCTCGAGAACGCTAAGAAATGGGTCCTCGGGACA
>JANOJW010000057.1:0-4559 GCA_031418955.1 Hyphomicrobiales bacterium
CTTCGATGGCCGCCCAATCGTCGCTTGTCAGCGATTTTTCGGCCATCGGCATCAACTCGTGTTCCTCCCGCCGCATGTGCTTCCAGTGGAATTGCGCGTACTGCTCCACTTTCTCGGCAAATCGCCCGCCGCCCTCCGGCCAGATCTGCTCGTAGGCAAGCAGCGCCTGCTCCAGGTCGCGCACCAGTCGCGCCCCCTGGATGTGCTCGGACTGCAGGGCATCGATGAGCTCGCGCGCTGCCGGATCGCGCAGCAAGAGCCGCGCGAACAAATGTACATCCTCCTTCGGATGGTGCATGCGTTCCGGAAATGCGTCGATGTAATAGACCATGGCGCGGAACACCGCGAAGTCAGGCCGCACGGCCGGATCGCGCGCCATCTGCGCCAGCGCCTTGAGGCCGCTCAGCACGGCGGAGATCGAGCAGTGTTCGTCGTAGATGATGCGTATCGCCTTGTTCATGCTTTTCTCCTCAGATCACCTTCGAATAGGCGGCGCCGCGCGCGCGCTGGCGCAGGTACCGGTCGAACACCATGCACACCGTGCGCACCAGCAGCCGGCCGCGCGGCGTGACCACGATCCATTCCGGGCCGACCTCGACCAGCCCGTCGGCCTCCAGCGCGCGCAAATCGGCGAGTTCGGCGGCGAAATAGGTCCCGAAATCGATCAGGTGGGCGATCTCGATCGATTCGATGGACAGCCGGAAGTGGCAGGTCAGCGACTGGATCACGGCGCGGCGCAGCAGGTCGTCCGCCGTGAGTTCGATGCCGCGCAGGACCGGAATGCGACCGGCATCGAGCGCGGCGTAGTAGTCGTCCAGCCGCTTCAGGTTCTGGTAATACGTCGGCCCGAGCCGCCCGATGGCCGAAACGCCGAAACCGAGCATGTCCGATTCGGGATGCGTCGAGTAGCCCTGAAAGTTGCGCTGCAGCCGGCCCTGCGCTTGCGCCACGGCGAGTTCATCGACGGGCTTGGCGAAGTGATCCATGCCGATATGGAGATAGCCCGCGCCCGTCAGTCGGCCGATGGCGAGCGTCATGATCTGCAATTTCGTTTCCGCGGAAGGCAGTTCGGACACGACGATGCTCCGCTGCGGCTTGACCGCCGCCGGCATGTGCGCGTAGCTATAGAGCGCGATGCGGTCGGGGTCGAGAGCGACGACCTTGTCGAGCGTCGTGTTGAAGCTGTCCAGCGTCTGGCGCGGCAGGCCGTAGATCAGGTCCAGGCTGACCGATCGGAATCCCGCGGCGCGCGCTTCGTCGATCACCCGGCACGTTTCCTCCTCGCTCTGCACGCGATTCACCGCCTTCTGCACGGCACCATCGAAGTCCTGCACGCCGACGGAGACGCGATTGAATCCCAGGCCGGCGAGGAAAGCCATGCGCCCCGGTTCGGCGCTGCGCGGATCCACTTCGATCGACACTTCCGCGCCCGGATCGCGCGCGAATTGAGCGTCAAGCAGGCGCATCAGTTCAGTCATCTCCTCGCGCGGGAGGAAAGTGGGCGTGCCGCCGCCCCAGTGCAGCTGGCAGATCCGTCGCTCTCCTGCGCCAGCCGGCCCGAGCAGGCTACCCACGCGAGCCAATTCCAGCTCCAAGTACTTGATATACTTGGCCGATCTCGAATTGTCGCGCGTGATCACCTTGTTGCAGCCGCAGTAAAGGCACAGGCTGCGGCAAAACGGCACGTGCACGTAGACTGAGAGCGGCTGGACGATGCCGCCGATGTTGCGGCAGGCGAACCAGTGCCGGAAGCTGTCCTCGCCGAACGCGTCGACGAACCGGTCCGCGGTCGGATAGGACGTATAGCGCGGGCCGCTCGTGTCGTACTTGCGGATCAGGACCGGGTCGATGACCAGATCGGAGGCGGGATATTGCATCGCGACTACTATGAGCGCCGCTAGAGCGGGCATCTTGACCTCGGTCAAACCGAACCTCTTGCGCCATCCCGTGGTAATCGGTGTCGGCTCCGCGGCGCTGATTGCGGTGCTCGCGATCAACGCGGTGGCGCTGTTCCGCGGCCTGGACTCGCCGTGGCTGCTCGGCGCAACCATCCTTTCGGACATGGTGGTCATCGGTGTCGGCATCCTGGTGGCCGCGCGCGAGGTGCTGAGGGCGGACATTCGGACCGAGGCGAGCAAGCTGCAGCTGGAGCGCATCGTCGACTCGGCGATGGACGCGATCATCACGGTTGACGCGCAACAGCAGGTCGTGCTTTTCAACCGCGCGGCGGAGAAGGTTTTTGCCTGCCGCCGCGAGGACGCCCTGGGAGCGCCGCTCGAGCGCTTTGTCCCGCAGCGTTTTCGCGCCGTACATCATGGCCATATCGAAGCGTTCGGCAGGACCGGCGTTACCAGCCGCCGAATGGGAGACGTGACGACGCTCTGGGCGCTGCGCGCCGATGGCAGCGAGTTTCCGATCGAGGCCTCGATCTCCCAGGCGAGCGATGGCGGCGCGAGCTTCTACACGGTGATCCTGCGCGACATCACGGTGCGCAAGCAGTCGGAGGACGAGCTCAAGCGCTCGCAGAGTGTGTTGCGCGAGCTCTCGGCGCGCGTGCTGGAGGCGCGCGAGGAGGAAAAGACGCGCATCGCGCGCGAGTTGCACGACGAGCTCGGCCAGCTCCTGACCGCGCTGAAGATGGATCTCTCCTGGCTGCGCGAGCGGCTGCCCGCGGGCGACGCGGAGATCGCGGCAAAGACCGGGCAGATGCACGAAATGCTCGAGCAGACCGTGAGCTCAACGCGCCGCATCGCGGCCGACCTGCGGCCGCTGATGCTCGACGACCTCGGCCTGGCCGACGCGGCCGGCTGGCTGGCGGACGACTTCTCGAAGCGCTCGGGCATCCTGTGCGAGATCAAGCTCTCCGGCGACGGCGCGTTCGCCGGCCTGGACGGCAACGTCGCCACGGCGATCTACCGCGCGCTGCAGGAATCGCTCACGAACATAGCGCGGCACGCGGGCGCGAAGAACGCCTGGGTCGTGCTCGGCCTGGAGAACGGGATCCTGCATCTCGAGGTCGAGGATGACGGCCGGGGCATCTCGGATGCGGATCTGTCCAAGGTGCGCTCCCTCGGCCTGAAGGGCATGCGCGAGCGGATGAGTTACCTCGGAGGTTCGCTCGAAGTGGCGCGCGCGCCGCGCGGTGGTACCCGGCTGCGCGCCCACGTACCCGTGCGTGGCAGCGGCGAGAGGACGCCATGATCCGCGTGCTGCTCGCCGAGGACCACAAAATCGTCCGCGACGGCCTGAAGGGCATCCTCGCGGCGACCAGCGACATCCAGGTTGCGGCCGAGGCAGCCAACGGCGACGAGGCGCTGGCGCTCGTTCGCGTCGGCGACTACGACGTCGCGATGCTCGACATGTCGATGCCCGGCCTCGCCGGCATCGACCTCATCAAGCGCCTGAAATCCGAGAAGCCCCAGCTCAGGGTGCTGGTGCTTTCGATGCACGGCGAGCAGCAATATGCGGCACGCGCGCTGAAAGCCGGCGCCTCGGGCTATCTCACCAAGGACAGCGCGGCGGAGCAGCTGGTCGGCGCCATCCGCAAGATCGCGGCGGGCGGCGTGCATATCAGCGACGCCGCGGCCGCCGGCCTCGTGGCCTCCCAGCAGGCGCCGCACCAGGCCCTTTCCGACCGCGAGTTCGAGGTACTGCGGCTGCTGGCCACCGGCATCAGCCCGACCGAAATCGGCGAGCGCCTGCATTTGTCTGTGAAGACCGTATCCACGCACAAGTCGAACATCCTGGAGAAGCTCGGCCTCGGCGGCACGGCCGAGCTCGTGCGCTACGCGCTGGAGCACAGAATCCTGGAGTAGCTGGGAATTTTCCCAGGGAGGAACCGGCGCCTGCCGAGGCCCGGTTCATCCGCCGCCGATGCCGCCTCGCGCAGCATCCGGGCACAGTGGCGGCATGCAACAGACAGCGCATACCGCACATAGCGCCGCCCCGGTCCGCGTCTACATCGTGGAGGACTCGCTCCTGATCCGCGAGCGCCTGGACGCGATGATCACCGTGGCGGGAGCCGCCGTGGCCGGGCACGCAAGCACGGCCAACGCGGCGATCGCCAGCATCCTGGTCGAGCGCCCCGAACTCGTGGTCCTGGACATGCAGCTCGCCGACGGAACCGGCTTCGACGTGCTGCGTGCGATCCGCAAGCAGGCGCCGGAAATCGACGTGTACTTCCTTTCCAACTACTCCGCCTATCCCTACCGGGACCTTGCCGAGCGGCTGGGCGCGAAGGGTTTTTTCGACAAGAGCAAGGAATTCGACCTCATGCGCGAAGTCGTCGCGCAACGCGCAGCAGCAGGACATTGAAAGGGAGATCCGCCATGTACGACGTCACCGCAATCAAATCCGCCACGCCGCAGAAGAAGTTCGAAGTCTGCTGCTCGGGCTGCAACATGAGGGAGATGTGCCTGACCCAGGGCATGCAGGCCGAGGACATGCGACGCTTCGAGAACGTCGTCTACGCGCGCCGCCGCCTCAAGCGCGGCGAGGCGCTGTTCGGCGCCGGCGATGAGTTCAAGAGCGTCCACGCGGTGCGCAGCGGCTTCTTCAAG
>JANOJW010000058.1:0-7699 GCA_031418955.1 Hyphomicrobiales bacterium
GCCGCCGTAGTTCTCGCAGACAAAGCCGCGGGCAGGCCCGCCGAGCAATTCGACACGGAACTTCATGCCGCGTGGGATCACCACGATCTCACCCGGCGCCGCTTCGATGAGCCCCATCTCGGTGACGACGCGCAACGCCCCCTGCTGCAGCACGATCAGCAATTCCCCGTCGGCGTTCCAGAACACCTCGTCGACCATCGAGCGGGTGGCGAGATAGACATGCGCGGCCATGCCGGTCTGGGTGCCGGCGTCGCCAGCCGTGGTCATAGTCTCGAGGCCCTCGACGAAGGATTGCGGCGTCGTGGGGATCGGCGTCGGCGACCAGCGCAGCTGTGCGAGCGGCATCTCGTGCTCGTGACAAGGCGCGGTGCGCACGAGGCCCGGCGGAGCCTTGGTAAAGCGGCCGGTGTGACGCACCGACGGGCGGATGCGATAGAGCCAGCTGCGCTCGTTGGTGTGGCGGGGCGCTGTGAACGGCGAGCCCGAGATCTGCTCGGCGTAAAGGCCAAAAGCTGGCCGCTGCGGCGAGTTGCGGCCGATCGGCAGGGCGCCGGGCAGCGCCTCGGTCTCGAAGGTATTGCCGAAGCCCGACATGTAGCCGGGCGAACCCACCGCGCGATGGCTGGCGAGGGCTGATGTCAGGTCCGGCGCGGTGTCCTGTGGCATGGTTTAGCGTCCGGGCTCGGGTTGCGTCTGACCGATGGTCTTAGCAGCACCCCGCCGATCTGGGGAGCGGGCCGCAGTGGAATTGGCAACCGCAGGCCCGGTGCGCAGGGCATGGTTGCGTCGCCGTGGCTTTACCGTTGCATCGCAAGCGATTATCGCTCGATGAGCGCGTGCGATGCTGATCGCCGCCGAGCCCCGAGCCCTGCCCGAGCCCTGCCCGAGCCTTGGATGACTGCCGCCGAACGCCCATCAGCGACCAGCCTTGCGCGCCCCGAAGCGCCGCCGCTCACCGCGTTTCGGCGCTATCTGGTGCTGCTGTCGGTGATCCTGGCGACCACACTCTACGGCACCACCCTGCTGATCGTGTCGACGATCCTGCCGCAGATGCAGGGCTCGTTCGCAGCGACCGCCGACGAGATCGCCTGGGCGATGGTGTTCAATATTCTCGCCACGGCAATCGTGACGCCGATGACCGGCTGGCTCGCCGCCCGCTTTGGACAGCGCTCGGTGATGGTGTGGAGCATCACCGGCTTCACGGCGGCGACGTTCATGTGCGGGGCGGCGGAGAGCCTGGAGTCGCTCGTGTTCTGGCGCGTCCTGCAAGGCGGGTTTGGCGCGCCATCGACGCCTTTGTCGCAGTCGATCCTGATGCAGACGTTCCAGCCGCGCCAGCACGCGTTGGTGCTCGGCCTCTATGGCTTCGGCGTCGTCATCGGGCCAGTGATCGGACCGACGCTCGGCGGCGTGATGGCCGAACTCTACTCGTGGCGGTGGGCTTTTTATGCGCTGGTGCCGGTCGGCGTGGCGGCCGTGCTGGGCCTGCGCTTCTTCCTGCCGCCCGACGGCGAGAGGAAGCCGATCGCGCTCGACTGGCTCGGTTTCATTGCGCTGTCGGTCGCGCTCGGTGCGACGCAGCTGGTGCTCGCGCGCGGGCAGCGGCTCGACTGGTTCGAGTCCCGCGAGATCATCGCCGAGTCGATCGTCGCGGTGCTGGCATTCTGGGTGTTCGCGGTGCACTGCCTGACGACGGAGAAGCCGTTCCTCAATCCCCGTCTGTTGCTTAACCGCAATTACGCGATCGGGCTGTTGCTGGTGACGCTTTACGGCATGCTGAACTTCACGCCGATGGTGCTGTTGCCGCCGCTGCTGACCGGGCCGGCTGGCTACACCGACAGCCTCGTTGGCATCGTGGTGGCGGGGCGGGGCGCGGGTGGCTGCGTCGGTTTCCTGTTCGCGGGCTTTGCCAGCCGCATGGACGCGCGCCTCTCGATGATCATGGGCTTTGGCATGCTGCTCGTCGCCGGCTTGTGGCTGATGCACATCGACCTCAACGTCACCTTCATCGAGCTGACGCTCAACGCCGTGTTGCAGGGGATGGCGATCGGCCTGATCTGGGTGCCGATGACGACGGTGTCGTTCTCGACGATTCCCCGGGCTGACATGGCGGAGGCGACCGCCGTCTATCATCTGCTGCGCAACCTGGGTTCGAGCTTCTTCATTTCGGTGTGCGTCGCCGAGATCGTACGCTCGACCGGTGTCAACTACGGCTATCTCGTCGAGAACGTGTCGGTGTTCAACAAGGCACTGACGTGGTCGCACGTGCTCGGCAATTGGAGCCTCGACACCGCCAACGGGCTGGCGCGCCTGTCGCGCGAGGTGTCTCGGCAGGCGACCATGATCGCCTATCTCAACGCCTTCGGGCTGTTCACGGCGGCCTGCGCGGTGACGCTGCCGCTGATCCTGCTGATGCGGGGCAAGGCGGCCACTTCGGGCGGGTGATGGGGTCGTCTACCAGGCCAGGCGTTTACTTGATCGACGGGTCGGCGTAGCAGCGGCGCATCGTTTCGCAACGGTGCGAGCCGGAAAAGTGCATGCTGTCGCCTTTGGCCGGGCTGATGAAAGAACAGATCTGTTCAAGGCCTTCCGGCGTCAGCCAGCCCTGCCGGCGGCCACGCTGGACCGCGAAGCAGTCGGCCGTCTCCTCGTCGGGGCCGCGGAACTGGTGGCCGCATTCGTGCGCGAAGATCCACAGCTTCACCACGGTCGGCACCTTGGACATTAGTTTCGGATTGAGGATCAGGAAGCCTGGATAGGCCGCACCGTAGTCGTCGAGCTGGTTGTCGAGCACGGTCGGGCGCTGTCCACAGGTCATCTTGCGGCCGTCGAGCTTCAATTCACCGGGAGGGATGATCTTGGCCTCGCCGCCGACATGAGCGGCATATTCCTCGGGTGTCGGGCCAGCCGACACGGGCGTGATCGCAACCAGCGCGGCAAAAATTGCCGCGAGGCCCCGCCTCAGTCGTGTATGACGTCCGATCCGTGTGCTCAGCAAATCAGGCCCCGTCGACAGTCCCGGCCTCGAAGCGCGCACCTTGGCGCGCCGCGGCTCCAGTTGCAACGTCTCTCCTCGACCACCCGCACGATCCACCGCCGTCTACGGCGCGCGGGCCACACCCGAAACGCCGCCAATGTTTGCGTCAGCCCCCCGCATCGGCCTCGATCGCTTCCATGTCGGCGTCGGACAGGCCGAAGTGATGGCCGATCTCATGGACAAGAACATGGGTGACAAGATGGCCGAGCGTTTCATCGCCCTCGGCCCAGTAGTCCAGGATTGCACGGCGGTACAGGAACACCATATCGGGCTCGCGCGGCGTGTCCATCACACTTTTTTGCGCGAGACTGACGCCCCGGTAGAGGCCCATCAGGTCGAACGGGCTCTCGATGCCGAGCTCCTCGAAGTCCTCGTCGGTTCCGAAATCCTCCACCCTGATGACCAAGTCCCGGGCCAAGCTTCTGAATTCCGAGGGCAACCGGTGCCACGCGTCGGACGCCATCCGCTCGAACTCGGCAAGCGTCGGGGCGGTGGCGCGCTGCCATTCCTTGATCGTCGGCATGGGTCGGTTCCAGTAGAGGCTCAGGTTAGCCATTAAGTGCGGCCGACCTGATTTGCCAAGCCCCTGGTACGGCGGTCGGCGTGAGCCGGCCCGCTCGCATGAGTTCGAGCACGAAGCTTAGAGCTGGCGAAGTCCGACATGCCGCAACCGCCGGCGCTTGGCCAGCGTCGGACTTCGCAGGAGCCGACGGCCGAATTTTATCGCACGATCCAGGCCGTCTTACTCCGACGCGCGCTGCACACAATCCGGGAACTGCATGGCTTCATCGCGCTCCTGCCCGGTGCTAGCGTCGCCGCTCGATTCGAGCCCACCCAGCCGGGCCCCATCCTGCACGAGGTCGCCATGGATAAGATCAATGCCCAGATCGCCCGGGAGCTGTCCGTCGGGGTAACCCAAGTGCAGGCAGCCGTCGATCTGCTCGGCGAGGGATCGACGGTGCCGTTCATCGCTCGCTATCGCAAGGAGCGGACCGGCGGCCTCGACGACACGCAGTTGCGCAAGCTCGAAGAGCGGCTCGGCTATCTGCGCGAGCTCGAGGACCGGCGCGCGGCAGTGATCAAGAGCATCGAGGAGCAGGGCAAGATGACGCCCGACCTCGCCCGCGCCATTCTCGCGGCCGACACCAAGGTGACGCTCGAGGATCTCTACGCGCCCTACAAGCCGAAGCGGCGCACCAAGGCGCAGATCGCGCGTGAAGCCGGCCTCGAGCCGCTCCTCGACGAGGTTATGAAAAATCCCACACAGGCGCCTGAAGTACTTGGCGCTACGTTCGTCGACGCCGGGAAAGGCGTCGCCGATGCAAAGGCTGCACTCGACGGTGCGCGCGCCATCCTGATCGAGCGGATCGGCGAGAACGCCGAGCTGGTCGGGGGCTTGCGCGAGTGGATGTGGACCGACGGACTGCTCACCTCGAAGGTGGTGAAAGGCAAGGACGCCGAAGGTGCCAAGTTCTCCGACTATTTCGACTTCAGCCAGAAGATCAAGGACATCCCCTCGCACCGGGCGCTGGCGCTGCTGCGCGGGCGCAACGAAGGCATCCTCGATCTCGAGCTCGACGTGCCGCCGCCCGAGGGCCAGCCGCATCAGGCCGAAGGTAAGATCCGCCTCGCCACAGCCATCCTCGACAAGGGCCGGGCGGCCGACAAGTGGCTATGCGACGGCGTGCGTCTCGCCTGGAAGGCGCGCCTCCACATCGGCCTCGTCGTCGATCTCTTCGCGCGCGAGAAGGACGCAGCCGACAGCGAGGCGATCCGGGTGTTCTCGCGCAACCTGAAGGACCTGCTACTCGCGGCGCCCTCCGGTCCGCGCGTGACGCTGGGTCTTGATCCCGGCATCCGCACGGGCTGCAAGATCGCCATCGTCGATGCGACCGGCAAGCTGCTCGACACCGAGACGATCTATCCCCACGAGCCGCGCAAGGACTGGAACGGGTCGCTGGCGACGCTGGCCACGCTCTGCATGAAGCACAAGGTCGAGGTGGTCGCCGTCGGCAATGGCACGGCTGGCCGCGAGACCGACAAGCTGGTCGGCGAGTTGATGCAGAAGATGCCGCAGCTGGGGCTCACCAAGGTCATGGTGTCGGAGGCCGGCGCCTCGATCTACTCGGCCTCGGAGACGGCCGCACTCGAGTTCCCGGGGCTCGACGTGTCGTTGCGCGGCGCGGTGTCGATTGCGCGGCGGCTGCAGGATCCGTTGGCTGAGCTGGTCAAGATCGAGCCCAAGGCGATCGGCGTCGGCCAGTACCAGCACGACGTCGACCAGGGCGCGCTCGCCCGCTCGCTCGATGCCGTGGTCGAGGATTGCGTGAACTCGGTCGGCGTCGATGTGAATACGGCTTCGGTGCCGCTGCTCGCGCGCGTCTCGGGCCTCAACAAGACGCTCGCTGAGAACATCGTCGCCTTCCGCAACGAGAAGGGCGCGTTTGCCTCGCGCGCTGCCTTGAAGAAGGTGCCGCGGCTCGGCCCCAAGACGTTCGAGCAGGCGGCGGGCTTCCTGCGCGTCATGAACGGGAAGAACCCGCTCGATGGGTCAGCCGTGCACCCCGAAGCCTACGAGCTGGTCGAGAAGATTTCGGAAGCCACCAAGCGCCCCGTGAAATCGATGATCGGCGACCGCGCCTTCCTGAAGTCACTGAGCCCCAAGCAGTTCGCCGACGCGCGGTTCGGCGTCCCGACTGTCACCGACATCCTGTCTGAGCTCGAGAAGCCCGGCCGCGACCCGCGCCCCGAATTCAAGACCGCGACCTTCCAGGACGGCGTCGAGAAGATCTCGGACCTGCGCCCCGGCATGAAGCTCGAGGGCGTCGTCACCAACGTCACCAAGTTCGGCGCCTTCGTCGACATCGGCGTGCATCAGGACGGGCTCGTGCACGTCTCCCAGCTCGCCGACCGGTTCGTCAACGATCCTTTCGAGGTGGTGAAGGCCGGCGACGTCGTGCATGTGCGCGTCGTCGAGGTGGACGCAGCCCGCAAGCGCATCGCCCTTACCATGCGCACGGGAGCCATCGAACCGAGCAAGGGCGCTGGACAGCCACCTGCGGGTGGCGCTGGATCGCATCGGCCCGCACAGATGTCTGCCGGCCCCCGCACGTCGTCAGGCGGCGCACGTCCCGCACAGGGCAACGCTGCGGGCGGCGAGAACGCGTTTGCGGCAGCGCTCCGCCGCGCACAGGACCAGAAGCGTTAGGCAGGCTCGCGGCGGCGCCAACGGACTGAACGCCGACTTGTGCCCGTCGACCCCGTTCCCCCGAAGAGCAGGATCATCGGCGCCAATCAAGATGATGGCGGAATGCCCGGGTGAACGCCAATTGGCACCAGTCCGGCCCGACTTCGGCAGCTGTTGGCGGTCTCGCACTTTCATCCGGGGAACACGGCGTCGACGCTGAGGGTGACGCTTAGGGTTGGCAAGGCGGCGCATTTCCATTAGGCCCCGCCATGACAGGCAAGTCAGACGGGGCTCCCACATGGCCGACCAGACGGCGCCAGAATCCGCAGGCCGCGACTTCATCCGCGACATCGTCCAGGCCGACCTCGCGGCTGGGCGGACGAAAACCGTGGTCACGCGCTTTCCGCCCGAGCCCAACGGCTTCCTGCACATGGGTCACGCCAAGTCGATCTGCCTCAACTTCGGCATCGCGGAGGAGTTCGGCGGGCGCTGCAATCTCAGGATGGACGATACCAACCCGACCAGGGAGGAGCAGGCCTACATCGACGCCATCGCCCGCGACGTGCAGTGGCTGGGTTTTAAGTGGGCGGGCAAGGTCGTGCATGCGTCCGACTACTTCGAGCAGCTCTACGACTGGGCCGAGCACCTGATCAAGACGGCCAAGGCTTACGTCGACGACCAGTCGCCCGACGAGATGCGCGTCGCACGCGGCACGCTGACAGAGCCCGGCCGCAACAGCCCGTTCCGCGACCGCAGCGTCGACGAAAACCTCGACCTGTTCCGCCGCATGCGCAAGGGCGAGTTCCCGAACGGCGCACGCGTCCTGCGCGCCAAGATCGACATGTCGAGCGGCAACATCAACCTGCGCGATCCCGTGCTCTACCGCATCCTGCACGCAGCCCATCCGATGACCGGCACCGCATGGTGCATCTATCCGAGCTACGACTACGCACACGGCCAGTCCGACGCCATCGAGGGCGTAACGCACTCGATCTGCACGCTCGAGTTCGAGGACCACCGGCCGCTCTACGACTGGCTGATCGACAACCTGCCGGTCCCGGCGAGACCCAGGCAGTACGAGTTCGCGCGGCTCAATCTCACCTACACGCTGCTGTCGAAGCGCGTGTTGACCGAGCTGGTCCGCGGCCGGCACGTTTCAGGCTGGGACGATCCCCGCATGCCGACGCTCGCGGGCTTGCGCCGCCGCGGCGTACCGCCGTCAGCCATCCGCGACTTCGTCAGCCGCATCGGCGTCGCCAAGGCCAACAGCCTCGTCGACTTCACGCAGTACGAGTTCTCGGTGCGCGAGGCGCTCACTCGCTCAGCGCAGCGCCGCATGGCCGTGCTGAAGCCCCTGAAAGTCGTCATCGAGAACTATCCGCACGGCCAGTCCGAGGAGTTGGAAGCCGTCAACCATCCCGATGACGAGAGCGTGGGCAAGCGCCGGGTGCCGTTCGGCCGCGAGCTGTGGGTCG
>JANOJW010000059.1:0-1934 GCA_031418955.1 Hyphomicrobiales bacterium
CGACCGTGACCCGCAAAGCATCGATCGAGCGCACCACCAAGGAGACCGCCATCAAGGCGACCGTCGATCTCGACGGCTCAGGCGCGGCCAAGATCGCGACCGGCATCGGCTTTCTCGATCACATGCTCGAGCAGCTGGCGCGCCATTCGTTGATCGACATCACGCTCGAGGCCAAGGGCGACCTGCACATCGACTTCCACCACACAGCGGAAGATTCAGGCATCGTGCTCGGCCAGGCGGTGGCGAAGGCGCTCGGCGACAAGGCTGGCATCACACGCTATGCGAGCGTCGAGCTGCCGATGGACGAGTGCCTGACGCGCTGCGCGATCGACGTATCGGGGCGGCCGTATCTGGTATGGAACGTCGCCTTTTCGCGGCCCAAGATCGGCGAGATGGACACCGAGCTGTTCCGCGAATGGTTCCAGGCCTTCGCGCAGAACGCCGGCATCACGCTGCACGTCGCCAACCTCTACGGCGAGAACAATCACCACATCGCCGAGACCTGCTTCAAGGCGCTCGCCCGCGCGCTGCGCCAGGCCGTGACGATCGACCCGCGCCAAGCCGGCCGCGTGCCGTCGACGAAGGGGAGCCTGTAGTTTGCGCCGTCTGGAATTGTCGCCGGGGTTTGCGGCGAACGATACCAGAGGGCTTCTTCAGCTTGCGGCGGCCGCAACTCGGATTTCACGCTTGCCGCACGCGGGGCCGCAGCGTTTCATGGGTGCGGCGAGGTCGGCAGGAGACGCACCCATGTCAGCGGCAGCAATTCTCGAGGCGCGCGATTTTCTGATTGCGCACCGCGCCGACTACGCCACGGCAACGCGTGACTTTCGCTGGCCGATCATCGGTGACTTCAATTGGGCGCTCGACTGGTTCGACGGCGTGCTGGCCAAGGGCCCGGCCGCGCACCAGACCGCACTCACGATCGTCGGCGACGGCGCGGCCGAGTTGACCTTCGCCGAGTTGTCCGTGCGCTCGAACCGGCTGGCCAACGGCTTGCGCAGCCTCGGCGTGCAGCGTGGCGACCGCATATTGCTGATGCTCGGCAACGTCGTGCCGCTGTGGGAGACCATGCTGGCGGCCATGAAGCTCGGCGCCGTGGTCATTCCGGCGACGACCCTGCTGGCGCCCTCGGATCTGGCGGATCGCGTGGCCCGCGGCCGCGTGCGACACCTGGTGATCGGCGCGGCCGACGCCCCGAAGCTCGCAGGGCTTGCCGACGGCGTGACGCGCATTGCGGTTGGCGACGCGCCGCCCGGTTGGCATCGCTACGACGATCTGATGCAGGGCTCGCCGGATTTTATGGCCGATGGGACTACCGCCGCCGACGACCCGCTGCTGCTCTACTTTACGTCTGGCACGACGGCCAAGCCGAAGCTCGTGCTGCATAGCCATCGCAGCTACGCCGTCGGTCATCTGACCGGCCTCTATTGGCTGGGTCTGCGGCCCGGCGACGTGCACCTGAATATCTCCTCGCCCGGCTGGGCCAAGCATGCCTGGAGCTCGTTTTTCATACCGTGGATCGCGGGCGCCACCGTCTTCGTGCTCAATCAACCGCGCTTCTCGGCACGCGTGTTGCTCGACGCGATCACGACGCACGCCGTGACGACGATCTGCGCGCCGCCGACGGTCTGGCGCATGGTCATCCAGGAGGACCTGAGCCAATGGAAGCCGCAGCTCACCGAGGTGTGCAGCGCGGGCGAGCCGTTGAACCCGGAGGTGATCGAGCAGGTGCGCGCCGCGTGGGGCCTGACGATCCGCGACGGCTACGGCCAGACCGAGACGACGCTGCAGATCGGCAACTCGCCGGGGCTGACGGTGAAGCCCGGGTCCATGGGCAAGCCGATGCCGGGCTATCGCTTCGAGCTGGCGGCGCCTGACGGCCGCAATGCCGATGAGGGCGAGATCTCGATACCGCTCGCTTCTCCACCCCTTGG
>JANOJW010000060.1:0-4049 GCA_031418955.1 Hyphomicrobiales bacterium
GATGCGCGACTTGGCCGTGGTGCTCATGAAGCGATCGGCTTGCGCCTCGCCAGCGCACGTGTGAAGGACGGCGATGGTCGGGTCGAGCTCGCGCGCCTTACGGCCTTCGGCAATCCGCGAAACCATTTCCCACAAGTCTGCTTCAGCCTCGAAGAAGTCGCGCCGGTCACCGAGGATCGAGACCCGGCGGATCAATCCCCACTGGAGCAGCTCCTTGATCGAGGTCGAGACGTTCGAGCGGGCGAGCCCGAGCGTGTCGGCGAGGTCCTCGGCCGTCATGGGGCGATCCGACAGATAGAGCACGGCGTGGATCTGCCCGATCGAGCGATTGACGCCCCACACGGCGCCCATCTCCCCCCAGTGCAGCACGAAGCGCTGCACCGCGGGCGGTAGAGCTGGTGGCGTCACTGTCTTGCCTGTTGTTTCTGTCATGACAGAATTATACGACAGCTCGCCCGGTTTGTCCAGATGCCACATGCACCAAGGTTGCCGGCGCGTTACCCCCGTGCGGGTCGATCTCGCGATTTGGGCCAAGACGAGCGTTGGCGACCCCCTCGGCTACCCGAATTGCCATGCACGCCCTGCACGAGCTTGCGTGAGGCTGCGCTAGTCCAAGCGAGCAACCTACCCATTGATTTCGCGATCGACCGTTCAAGCCCGGCCGATGAGGTCAGCCGCCAACAAGGCGAGACAGAGCACGAACCCGAGCACGGGAACCCAGGACGGAACGACAAAGGCTGGGACCGCGTCGGATCGGCGCTTGATCAGAACGAGGGCGGCGTTGATGAACGCAAAGATGGCGAGCGTCAGGCGCGAGGTCCATTCGGCCAGTGCGTCCAGCGGCAGGCTGATGGCGATCAGGAGCACGAGCCCCACGACGATCGCCGTGGCCAACTGCGGCGTACGTGTGGTCGCGCCGACCTTGGCGAGGGCGTCGGGCAGCAGCCCGCGATCAGCCAGCCCATAGATGACCCGTGATGACATCACCATCTGCGCGATGATACCGTTGAGGGTCGCGACGATCGCGATCACCGTGATCAGTGCCGGCGGGAGATTGGTGGTCCGCGCAAATACGAGGCTCAGCGGTGCCTGCGATTGCGCCAGCTCACTGACCGGCACCGCGACGAGCGCCACCCACACAACCGCAATGTAGAGCCCGGTAGAAAGTAGCAACGTCCAGAAGATGGCGCGCGGAAGCGTCCGTTCGGGCTCACGCACTTCCTCTGCGATGTTGGCGAGACCCTCGAACCCGATGAAGGCGAAAAAGGCGAGCAGGGACGCGGATATGACACCCGACAGGACCGTCAGGTTGGCAACGCCGGTCCAGATCTCCGGCACGCGCGCGACGATCCCGGGCTGTGCCAGCGCGCCCGCGATCACGATGGCGAGAAGGCCCGCCACCTCGATCAAGGTCATAGCTGCGGCAACCGCCATGGATTCCCTGATGCCCCAAGCGGTGATCGCGCCCATCGCCAGCACGACCCCCACAATGATCGCGGCGAGGGGCAAGCCGCTCAACTCACGAACATAGCCAGCGCTGCCGCGGCTGATTGCGGCAGCCGACAGCACACCGACCGTCACCACCATCAGACCGACCAGGAGGGCTAACCGTTTCGAGCCGAACCCAGCCTCGACGTACGCCGCCTCACCGGCGCTGACCGGCATGCGCGTCGCAAGTTCGGCCAAGGCGGCCGCGGTTGGCACCATAACGATTGCCGCCAGCACGAAGGCGAGCGGCGCATGCATGCCAGCGCGACCGGCCGCAACCCCGATCAGCACGTAGATGCCCGCGCCGATGGTGACCCCGAGCCCGAACAGGATCGTCATCGGCAGCGACAGCGTCCGCGCGAGCCGCGTGGCTGGCCCTGTTGCCGGCTCGATGGGTCGTGGAAGTACCATCCTGCATGGCCTCCTGGCTCTGCTGACGCAATGTTGCATGACGACTGCACGCGATCCAGCGGCCGGCGCGCACCACTCACGCCACCGGATCGCTCCGGCCGAAGCCTTCGCGGACGATCTCCATCGCCTCAGGTGCATGTTCGCGGGCGAGCGCGAAGGCTGCGTCCGGCGTGCCGGTGAGCCAGGTCGACTGCGATGCCGCATCGGTGAGCAGCACCGGCATGCGCTCGTGGTTGATGGTGGCGACCAAGCGGTTGGGCGTCGTGGTCAGGAAGCTGAACACGTCGACGTCGATCGCTGGGCTGTCCTTCTTCAGGGGGCCGCGAAATCGGCGCCAAATTCCGGCGAACGCGAACAACGGGCGCGGCTCGGCGCCTTTGAGCGCGAACCAGTGCCAGGTGGCGGGTGTGATCTCGCGCGGCTCGGCGAACGAGGTGACGGGGACGAGACACCGCCGCAGCTCGAAGCTCTCCCGCCAGAACGGCGAGGTCCGTGCCTTGTCGTCGCGAAAGTTGGTGACGCGGCGAGGCGCCCGGGTTCCCTGCGGCAGCACGAAGCCCCAGGACATGAGGCTGAGTTCACGCAGGCCGTCCGCCGCCGCGCGCACGACCGGTGCGTTATGACCCGGGAAGATCGCATCGCGCGGTTCGAACGCCGCCGACCGGTTGTGGCTGACCTGGAACAGTCGTCGCACGGCCTCGGGCGCTTTCGTCATGCTGTAGAGGTTGCAGATGGCCGCCTCCGCAAAGGCCCGCCGCCGCACTCTTCGAGCCCGCAGACGGCGGCATGGTGGGTGATGAAGGATTCGAACCTTCGACCCGCTGATTAAGAGTCAGCTGCTCTACCAACTGAGCTAATCACCCGTTTGTGCGAAGGCAGGCCGACACAAGCCCCCTCTCGGGGACATCGCGGGATAGACCAACTGCCGCGCCGTGTCCAGCGCTTACCAAGCGCCGCACACGAGCGGGCGGTGACGTTTTGCGGGCCGCGGTCGGATCGTCTCAGATTTGCACGGCCTGGTCGAGCGTCACCAAACGGTAGGAAAAGCGCCACGCTCCGTGCTGCCTCTCGAGCCGGCAGTCGTACGCGCCGGGAGCCAGCAGTCGGGTCACGCCGTGCCTCGTCAGGTAATTGACCATATAGCACTGGGCGGTGGCCCGATCGCCATCGACGTCGGCGCGCACGTTGGTGATCACATGGCGCATGATGACGCCGGGCGCTGCATTCTGGCGCGCATTGCGCTCGGCGAAGTCACGCACGGCACCCGCGCCAGAGAAGCGGCCCATCACCGGGCTCTCGAGCACGGCGTCTTGCGTGAAGCAGGCGATGATGCCCTCGACATCGCCCGTGTCGAGCGCCCACGCATAGCGCGTGAACAGCTCGTTGATGCCGTTCCAGTCCTCGATCGAGGGCTTGGCCATGGGCAAGTCTCCAATCGTTGCCCTGACGCGCCTCTGCTCACTGCGGCTCGATGCCGGCGATCTTCATCGTCTCGCCCCACACCTTGAGCTGGTCCTTCAAGAACGCTGCAAGCTCGTCGGGTGTCGTGCCCTCGGCCGTGAAACCGTACTTCTGGAACTGGGCCGCCACCTCCGGCTTCACAAAAATCGCCACCAGCTCCTTGTTGAGCCGCTCGATCACGTCCTTGGGCATCTTGGCCGGGCCGACGAAGGCGCCCCAGGGCCCCACCGGGAATTTCGGCAGGCCCGCCTCGACGAGTGACGGCACGTCGGGCAGCAACGGGCTGCGCGCGGGGAGGATCGTGAAGATGGGCTTCAGCTTGCCGTCCTGGATGTGTGGCATGACCGTCGTCGATGCCGAGAGCATGACCTGCACCTGGCCCGAGAGCAGATCGGTGATCGCCTGCGGCTCGGTCTTGTAAGGCACCTGGATCATCTCGATGCCGCCCTGTTTGGCGATCAACGCCGTGCCGACGATCGAGGTCGTATTGCCGGTCGCGTAGGCGAGCTTCTTCGGATTGGCCTTGGCGTGCGCGACGAGCTCGGCAAAATTTTTCGCCGGCACCGACGGGTGTACGACGAGAAAGAACGTCGAGCGGCCGAGGAAGGTGATCGGCGTGAAATCGACCAGCGGGTCATAGAGCGGCTGTTTGTGCAGATGCGGCACGACCGACATCGGGCTGTTGGTCG
>JANOJW010000061.1:0-3180 GCA_031418955.1 Hyphomicrobiales bacterium
CGGCGGCGACCGGTATCGGCAAAGCCTTGCGGGCCGGGTTCCCGATGCACGCGCTTCTCCAGGGTGCGCGCGTTCACGACCCAGTACTCACGCACGCCGTGCATGGCGTAGCGGGCGGCCTTTATGCTCGTGTCGAAGTCGGCTCGTATCGGCCACCTTGATCACCAGCAGGACGGTGTCGCCGCGCACGTCCGGCGGCAGAACGCCTGCGTGATGCACGAAGAGGTCGGGCTTTGCGTAGGTATCGTCGGTGAGATTGAGCTGGCGCTCGGTGCGGACGCGGATGGCTGGTGGCGCGAGAGGGCGCAGGTAGTCCTCGATCAGTGAGGCCAGCACCTCGTGCCGGCGACCAACAGGCGACATCGGCACGATCTCCCCGCCAATGAGTTCGAACCGGTCTTCAGCGGTGAAGGCGCCGAGCTGGGTCAGGCGCACGAGTTCGGCCGTGGTCCAGCGCCAACGGGGAAGCCCTTCGGCCGCCTGCGTCGTCGGGCGACCACGGGTCGGATGCGTGATCTCGTTCATGGCGGGAACGGTAGCACGGAAGGCAGGTTGCTCAAACCTGCTCTTCCGCACCATGGGCCTCGATCAGCGACAACGGGCGCCGCTGTGCGGTTACGCCCGCCCCACGATGCGGGCGCGGCGCTTGGGCTCGCGGCGGCGGCGGCGGGCTGAGCCTTGCGAAGCGACGAGGCTGAGCATGGGCACGGTGTCCGCCTTGCCGAGGATGCGGGTGCCGCGGCGCGGGAAGGCGCGGCCGAGCGCAATCGCCAGATCGACGACGTGGCGCACGGGGACGGGCACGAGCGCCGGCTGTACCAGTGCGATCCTGGGCACGACGGCGAGGGTTCGGCCCTGGATGCGCGGCATGCGGCGGGCGACGGCCGAGGGCTCCATGGCGAGGCCGGCCAACAGGCCCGCGACGAGATAGAAATGCCGCCAGTGGTCGGTCTCGATGACGAAACCTTCGACCACCATGCCGACGAACGAGGCGTATATCGCGAGCAGGAACGGCGAGGCCCACTTGCGGCGCATCACCGCCTTGAGGCCGGCGACGAGCAGGCATGCAATGAGCAGGATGTAGATGAGCCCGCCGAGCCAGCCGGCGTTGAGGAACATCGACAGATAGACGTTGTGGGGATGCTCGGGGTGGAACACGCCGCCGAACTGCAGGGGCCCGAGCCCGAACGGGTTGTGCAGGATTTGGTCGATGGCCTTGAGCTGTCCGCCGAAGCGGCCCTCGGGGCCTTCATCGTAGCTCTGGTCGAGCGCGAAGCGCTGGTCGAACAGGCGCGAGATGGCATCGACCTCGAGGGCTGCCGCGACGACGCCGAGCGATAGGACGACGCTCAGCACAGCGAGGCCGACCAGCTTCAGGCGCTGGCGGTCGGTGCGGGCCGTGACGAAGGCGAGCCAGCCATAGACGAGGCCGGCGACGACGAGATTGACCCAGGCGCCGCGCGAGAACGACAGCAGCAGCGCCAGCGCGATCACGGCGAAGGCTGCAGCCGACAGCAGCATCGCGCCAAAGCGGCGGCTCAACGCCGTGTGCGCGAGAAACAGCATCGCTGGGATCAGGTAGGTCGCGTAGACGTTCGGGTCCTTGAAGGTGCCGGCGGCGCGCTCGTGCACGGTGAAGACACTGCTCGCTCCCGGGATCAGGTCGAGATAGCCGACGATGCCCATCAGGGCGGCGACGAGCGCGGAGGCGACATAGGCCCACACGATCAGGCGCGTGTGGGACTCGGGGCGCTTGGCGATGAAGGCCGCGATCACGAACGAGGCCAGGCTCAGATACAGCGAGACGACGGTGTGGATCGTGGCCGTGGCGACGTCGGCGGCCATCGTCGAGGCGACGAGCTCGCACGCGGTGATAGCGAGCCAGGCGAACAGGTAGCCCAGATGCGGCGTGTCGATGCGGGCGAGGCCGACGATCGGCAGCAGGACGACGAGCCCGATCAGCAGGGCATCGACGGGGGCCGGCTCGAAGGCGACGAAGAAGCCCGAGAAGATCGTGAGCCAGACGGCCATCAGCGAGAGGATGTGCACGCCGCTCTTCGCCCGCGCAGGGAGCAGCGAGGGATGCAGCGCGGGGCGCGCGCCGGCAGTGAGACGCGTGCGGCGCTCGCGCTCACGGTCGATGATGAGGACGAGGCTTTCCGGGGTCGTGGCCTTCACGCGCGGCCTCCCTTCTCGGCAGGCGCGAACATCAGCCCCCACAGGAGGGCCAGCAGGACAAAGACGTGGCGCCAGTGGTCCGTGTCGATCACGACACCCTCGACAAGATTGCCGACGAACGCGGCGAACGCGATGACGAACAGGGGACGCGTCTCGGTGGCCCGGGCGAGATGCGTTAAGCCCAGTACCAACGTCAGTCCCATGATGGCACAATAGAGCACACCGCCGAGCCAGCCGGCGTTCAGGAACATGGCAAGGTAAACGTTGTGGACGTCCTCGTGGTGGTGGAGCGGGGCGAACTGAGTGGCGCCGATGCCGAGCGGGTTGTCGAGAATCAGCGCCCGGGCCTTGTCGTGGCCACCGAAGCGGCCCTCGGGACCCAGGTCGTAGCCTTGCGACAGGCTCGAGCGCTCGGCCATCAGGTCGGCGACGCTGTCGAGCTGGAGCGCGGCGACGATGACCAGCAAGCCGGCGGCCAGCGCCGCGGAGCCGAGCATGACGATGCGCTGGCGGTCGTCGTTGCTGGCGGCGGTCACGAAGGCGAGGTAGCCGAACAGGGCGGCGGCAATCCCCAGATTGACCCAGGCGCCGCGCGAGAACGACAGCAGCACGACGAGCGTCAGGCCGGCGGCGATGGCGAGTGGCGCACGTGCGGACGCCCATGAGCCGACGATCGCCAGATGCGCGCAGTAGAGGATGGCCGGCACCAGGAACGGGCCGAGCACGTTGGGGTCCTTGAAGGTGCCGGCGGCGCGGCCGAACTTGGTAAACAGCTCGAAGGCGCCGGGCAGCAGGCTGAAATAGCCGACGAAGCCGGCCGTCGCGGAAATGATGGCGCCGGCGACCGAAGCCTTCAGGATCAGCTCGCCGTGGGCGCGCGGGGCACGGGCCACGAAGGCGGCGAGCGTAAAGGACATGACGTAGAGGTAGAACGAGACGCCGGTGTGGATGGCCGAGCGCGCGATGTCAGCTGAGACGGCGGAGGCGAAGACCGCGCCGACC
>JANOJW010000062.1:0-4477 GCA_031418955.1 Hyphomicrobiales bacterium
TGGCGCAAACTGCCACACCGACAGGCCGTACACATGACCGCACCCCAACCGCGAGCACGCAGCACCCCGAGAAATCCGTTGCATCTCGGGTGCCGTCCACACATGACAAACGCGAGGTTGTCACCCGACCGCAACGGGGTCATATGCGGTCGCGCCGCCAGGGGCCGCCGCTTCGGTTTTGCGTCGTTGCGGGGTGGCGGGCTGATCGAATGGCATTTTGCTTGGCCCTCACACCCGGGCGGCTTGTATCTCCTCGCGCGTCGGCAGGGACAGGTCGTCGGCGCCCAAGGGTGCGAACAGCGCGTCGAGCATCGGGTTCGTCACCTCGCCGAGGGTGGCCGGCTGCCACGTCGGCTGGCCGTTCTTCTCGATCAGAATCGCGCGCACGCCCTCGCGGAAATCGGCGAGGTCCGCGAACCGATACGCGAGGCGGTAGTCCTGGATGAAGCATTGGCGCAGATCGAGGCTGCGGGCCTCGCGGATGGCGCGCTCGGTCACTTTCAGCGCTGTCGGCGAGGCCTTCGCGATGTCGGTGTGCACGGCTTGGGCCCAGTCGCGATCCTCGGCCGGAGCCTGCTCCAGCCGCGCCACGATGCCCGAGACGTCGCCGCCCTCGAAGTAGCGCCGGATGCGCGCGGCCTCCGCCGCAATGGGTGCGGGTCCGGGATCCCGATGCAGGCCGTCGAGCACGGGGTCGACTGGATCGGCGTCGGCGAGATGAGCTGCGATCGCCTCGTGCCGGTCGGCATCGATGCAGTGTGTGACGAGCCCTAAGTGGAGGGCATCCGCGCGTCCGATGCTCCGTCCAGTGAAGCCAAGGTAGAAACCGATGCTGTCGGGCATGCGGGCCAGCACGTGCACCACGGCGCAGTCGGGGAAGTAGCCGATGCGCACCTCGGGCATCGCGAAGCGATAGCCGGCGCCCGCCACCCGGTGCGTGCCGTAGAGGCTGATGCCGACACCGGTGCCCATCACGGCGCCGTCGATCAGCGATACCGTGGGCTTGGAAAAGCATTCGTGCAGCCAGCACAAGCGCAGCTCGTCGGCGAGGCCGCGGCGGGCGGCGGCCAGATCCCTGCGCGCAAGGCCGGTCATCTCGCGCACATCGCCGCCGACGCAGAAGGCACCCGCTACCGCCGACCGGATGATGACGGCGTAGATGGCGGGGTCTCGGGCGAAGGCTGGATAGCGCGCGCGCATGTGGGCGCGCATCCCGATCGACAAGGCGTTGCGGGCCGCAGGCCGGTCGAGCACGATTTCGGCGGCCGCTCCGCGCCGGCCGATCCGAAGGTCTTCCGTCTCCTGGCTCGCCCCGTCAGTGACTTCGGCCATGCTGTCAGACCCTCCGTCGCTTTGCGTGCCAGACGCTTTGCGTGCCAGACGTCTTCTGTGCCAGTCCAGGCACGGTTGTGCACAGTTTATCCAACTGTATCCACCGTCCGGAATGCGCCCGTTTGCGCAAGCAGCGATGCCCCGCTATTCCACGCTGTACACGCGGCGGTCGAATGCGCAAAATGCAATCCGATTCGCTGTCATCCTCCTAGCGCGCGTTCGAGGCCTCATGGCACGACAGACTGTTACTTTTGGCCTCGTGGTTGCGGCATCGCTGGTGATGTCGTGCGCCGTCACGGCGTATGCTCAGGCGCCTGCCAAGCAAGCCCCAGCCGCACAACCTCCCGTAGCGGCCACGCCTGCTGCACCCGCTGAGCCTGTTGCGCCCCCAACTGCGAAGCCGGCACTCATTCCTCTGGTCGGCGCTCCAAAGGGCGGGCCAGCGCTGCAGACACAGTGGCCCCCAGAGGAGATCGCAGCCGGCCGCACCCAATGCGAGGTCCTGCTCAAGGGGCTGAAAATCGTCGAGATTCCAGCTCCTTCCGTCCGCGAGGGCGAATGCGGGGCACCGGCCCCGGTGGAGGTCATCAGCGTCGGCGCCAATCCGCAGGTGACCTTTTCGCAACCGGCGATGGTGACCTGCGAGATGGCGGCGGCGCTCGAGAAATGGTTCCGCGAGGTGGTTCAGCCAGCAGCCAAGCAGCATCTCGGCAGCCAGATCGTGCGGGTCCAGGTGATCAGCGGCTATTCGTGCCGCAATGCCTACAATCGGAAAAAGACTCGCCTCAGCGAGCATGGCCGCGCCAACGCGGTCGACATCAGGGGATTTCTCACCGAGCGTAGCCAGGCGGTGGAGCTGGCCAGCGGATGGGGAATGACCGCGCGTGACGTGCGCGCCCAGGCCGCGGCTGTAGAGTCCGCCAAACGCGAAGCCGAGCGGATCGCCGCCGAGCAAGCCGCACTCGCGCGTACGAAGGCTGCAGCAGCGCAGAAGAAGGGTGAGCAGCCGCCAGCGACTGCCGAGCAACCCGGCACGCTGCGCGGCACCATCCCCGAAAGCGCGCCCCGGATCGCCGTTCCGCAGGTTCCCGACCTCGGCCTCATCAAGCGTGATCCCCAGACCTTCAGCCTGACGCCGCCGTCGCGGCTCGGCGGGCCGAAAGTTGCGTCGAAGGAGGCGACCAAGGACGCGACCAAGGACGCCAAGGGCCCGTCTGCGAGCAAGCGTGCGGCCGAACCCCATGCAGCTCAACAGGCCTTCCTCCGCCAGATCCACGCCGGCGCCTGCCGGATCTTTGGCACTGTCCTCGGCCCCGAGGCCAACGATGCGCACCGCGATCATTTCCACATCGACATGGCCGACCGAAAGACCCGCAGTTTCTGCGAGTGAGTTTCCATTCGCCGTCGGCGCACCAGGTGGGACCAAACGGACTAGTCTTGGCGCGCGGCCGGTGTCAGATACCCGACGACCGCGTCGACGATGCGCCCAAGCGTCCGATGTCGGGTGTCTGATACCTTCTGATACCTGTTGTGTGACAATGTCGGCAGACCGGTATCCGACACCCGACTTATGCCGTTACGGGCTGTGCCGCAGCCGTCTTGTCGGGTATCTGACACCTCACGCGTGCTTCCCTCACGCGTTGGCATGGCCTCGCAACTCTGGTTAGGTCTTCCAGGCGTTAGTTCCCAGGAGCGTGCGGTGCAGACGGACGGCAGCCATATCGACGGCCGCGAGCCGCGCTCGATCTATGTGCGCGCAGGCTCGCACGACATGCACGCGGTGACCTGGGGACGTCGGAGCAACCCGGCGATCGTCATGTGGCACGGCCTTGCGCGAACGGGCCGGGACTTCGACGAGATCGCCGCGGCGCTCTCGGACCGCCATTTCGTCGTGTGCCCCGATACCATCGGGCGCGGGCTTTCGTCGTGGAGTGCGCAGCCCGACGCCGACTATTGCCTCGACGCCTACGCCCACCAGGCGATGCAGTTTGCCGATGCGTTGGGGCTCGACACCTTCGACTGGGTCGGCACGTCGATGGGTGGCGCACTCGGCATCCGCGCGGCGGCGACGACGCTCGCGGGTCGCATCCGCCGGCTTGTCATCAACGACATCGGCCCGACGATGCCCGAGGCGCCGCGCGAGCGCATCAAGACCTACGTCGGCAAGCCGCCGGAGTTCGCGACGCTTGCCGAGCTGGAGGCCTACTTCCGCACCATCTACCGGCCATTCGGGCATCACACCGACGCGCAGTGGCGGCACATGGCGGAGACGGGCTTCCGGCGACTGCCGTCGGGAAAAATCACCACGCATTACGACCCGGCGATCGTGCGCCAGTTCTTCGCGCATCCCGACGACTTCGAGCAATGGGCGCACTGGGATGCGATCTGCGCGCCGGTGCTTGTCCTGCGCGGCGTTGCCTCCGACCTGCTGCTGCCGGAAGATGCACGCGCCATGACCGAGCGCGGTCAACGAGCGCGGATCGTCGAGATCGACGGCTGCGGGCACGCGCCCGCGCTCAACGTCGCGAGCCAGATTGCCGTGGTGCGTTCGTTTCTTGCGGCTCCCTGAGCCGGTATCGTCACTGACACTCGAACCCGAGTAGGACCCGCCCATGATCAAGCCCCCGCACGCGCAGATCCCTGGCATCTATCATCGACGTGTCGGCGACATCACGGTCACCTGTGTCAGCGACGGGTTTCTCGACGGCAATCTCGAGGTCCTGAAGAACATCACGCCGGATGACGCGCGCCAGCTCCTGAGCGACAGTTTCCGCCCGGCGCGGCGCACGGCGGTGAACTGCTTCCTGATCTACTCGGCGGGACGCTTGGCGCTGGTCGAGACGGGGTGCGGCACCTACATGGCGGCGACCGGTGGGCAGCTGCTCAACAACCTCAAAGCCGCAGGCATCGATCCCTCGTCGATCGACACGGTGCTACTGACCCACATGCATCCCGATCACTCGGCGGGCCTCACCAGCATGGCGACGTCCAAGCCCCACTTCGCGAACGCCGAGCTCGTCATGCATGAGAACGAGCCCAAGCACTGGTTCGACGATGCGGCGTTCGCGCGCGGCAACGAGCGCGAGCAGAAACTGTTCTTCCAGGCTGGCCGCGAGCAGGTCGAGCCCTATCGAAAGCGCTGGCG
>JANOJW010000063.1:0-1863 GCA_031418955.1 Hyphomicrobiales bacterium
ACAGACCGGACGGATGAAGCGCAGCCTCGACGCAGACGCGTGGATGTCTTTCACCGCGACGCAGACGATTTCGACGCAAGCTTGTGAATTTGACTGGCGGGCGCGGGCCGGTCCCTTCGGCCTGGTATCGGCGCGCGATGCCCTGAAGGAAGGCGAAGGGCAATTCGATGTGACCGCGCTCGGCTTCGTCCCGATCGTACGCGCCAAACGCTCGTCCGCCCTCATGCGCGGCGAGCTGATGCGATACCTCGCGGAACTGGCCTGGGCACCCGACGCCATTCTCCGCAACACCGCGCTGCGCTGGCGCGTCGACGGACCAGATAAACTGACCGTAAGTGCCGGGTCGGGCGATGCCGCGGCCCAAGTTGTGCTGAGCCTCGACAGCGAAGGCCGGATCGTCGGGAGTTTTGCGCCTGATCGGCCGCGGTCGGCCTCAGCACCGTTCCTGCCGACGCCCTGGCAAGGTCGGTTCTCCGACTATCGACAGCACGACGGCCTGTGGATTCCGTTTGCGGGCGAAGTCGCCTGGATGATCGATGGGAAGGAAGAAATATACTGGCAAGGATACATCGAACAGTGGCACGCAATCACCGATGATCATCTCAGCCAATCGCAATACGACCTCGATCACGCGGTCTGAATATCGGAGAGCACCCGGCCAAAGCCGGCACGTGGTAGGATGGGACAAACGACGATGAAGCGTATCGCACTCTTTCTGGTGACCAACATTGCGGTGCTGGTCGTCATCTCTGTTGTTGTGAGCCTACTCGGTCTCGGCCGGATCGCCGATTCCAACGGGCTCAACCTTGGTGCGCTGCTCGCGCTATCGGCAGTCATCGGCTTCACGGGCGCAATCATATCGCTGTTGATTTCCAAGCCGATGGCCAAGTGGCAAACCGGCGCGCACGTCATTGCGCAACCAGCCAACGCCGATGAGCGTTGGCTGCTCGAAACCGTGAACAAGCTGGCCACCCGCGCCGGCATCAAAATGCCCGAGGTTGCTGTCTACGAGGGCGAACCAAACGCATTTGCGACTGGTGCGTTCAAGAATTCCGCGCTCGTTGCCGTTTCGCACGGGCTGCTGCAGTCCATGAATCGAGAGGAGGTCGAAGCCGTCCTTGCTCACGAGGTCGCGCACGTCGCGAACGGCGACATGGTCACGATGACGCTTATCCAGGGCGTCGTTAACACGTTTGTCGTGTTCCTCTCACGCATCGTGGGGTACGTGGTCGACAAGCAGTTGAACAAGGATGGCAACGGTCAGGGCATCGGCTATTTCGTCACTTCGATGGTGTGCCAGGTCGTCTTCGGCGTACTCGCATCGATGATCGTTGCATGGTTCTCCCGCAACCGCGAGTTCCGCGCGGACGCAGGCGCGGCCAGCTATATGGGCCAGCCAAACAGCATGATTAGTGCGCTCGCCAGCCTGGGGCGCGTCGAGCCGGGCGAGCTGCCCAAATCCATCCAGGCAGCGGGGATCAACGACAAGCCCAGCCTCATGTCTCTATTCTCGACCCACCCGCCGATCGAAGCGCGCATCGCCGCGTTGCAGCAACTCCGGAAATAGTCGCTCGCCGCTGATACCCTAGCCGGAGCGTTGCTGAACGCAGTAGCACCACGTCAAGCAGATGATGACCGAATAGGAGAGAGACCATGGCCGACAAGATTCCGCACAACGCCCTTGTTGTTGTGGCCGACGGCACGGGAGCGCGATTCTTCCGCAATTCCGGTCAGGAGCTCAGCGTAACTTTGAGGGTCGACGGCGAGCTTCAACCCACCCATCTTGAGAATGAAGGGCCATCTGGCAAGCGGCCTCATGAGTCGACAAGTCAGCAGACCGACGAGGCCACGTTTGCGAAACAG
>JANOJW010000064.1:0-8651 GCA_031418955.1 Hyphomicrobiales bacterium
CCAATTCGCTTGCGCAGTCTGTCATAGAGCCACGGGAAGAAAGAGAGCACCGCATCGGTGATTACGCCCAGCGTGAGGGCGTAGCCGGCTCGCGTCCATCGGGTCGACTCCTGCGGGACCGCGACAGTGAACAGCGCCAGCAGGATGGCGCCGAGCGTGACGAGGGTGACGGTCGAAAGCGCCCACTCGAAGCGGCGGCGCGCGGTTCGCGCCTGCTGGTCGAACTCCTGGTAGGCTCGGCAGGTCTCGCGCGTGAAGGGATCATGCGCGAGGATCGCGCGCAGCCCATCCGCATCCGCTCTCCCCGTCGTGTCCCGGGCATGGGCATCGACGTCGAGGCCGTGATCCTTGTCGGGATCATGCGGCCCGATCGCCGCTATCGCGCGCTCGATCAGGGCGCGCTCGGCAGGCGTTGACGGGAGGGTGCTGGCAACGGGAGGCGATGCGGTTGCAACCATTCGGCAAGTATCCAATCAATGGTGACGCGCAAACGAGGAACCCGAAATGGTCCCGACCACTGTCGAGGGCAGCATAGGAGCCGTCCCGGTGGGCGGCAACAGCCTCGACAGAGCCTCGACACAGTCTCGACATCTCTGGGTGATCGTTGTCGAATGGCCGGTCGGCATGTGTTCGGATCGAGGATACCGCGATGATCGTAGCGACCACGCTGTGTCTGCCCGCGCAAGTGCCGGTGACCGAAGGCTATGCGACGACGCCCGGCGCGCGGCTCTGGTATTGGGACACGGGCGGGTCCGGCGATGTCGTGCTGCTGTCCCATCCAGCTTCCCAGTCGAGCGCCATCTGGCTCCATCAGCAGCCGGCGCTGGCGACGGCGGGGTACCGTGTCGTTGGCTACTCCAGGCGGGGCTTCGATCGCTCCGAGCCGGGCGATCCAAAGCAGCGCGGCAGCGAGGTCGGCGACATGGCAGCCCTGCTCGATGCGCTCGGCATCGGGGCTGCGCACCTGGTCGGCGCGGCGGCTGGCGGCGGTGTGGCCATGCGCTTTGCCGCCGCCCATCCGGGCCGCGTGCGCTCGCTGGTGCTCGCCGGCTCGATCGTCTCGCCGGAGGAGGCCGAATGGCGCGAGATGTACGGCCGGCTCGGCATCGGGGCGGTGAAGCCGCATGTCTCGACCGCCTTCATCGAGCTCGGCCCCTCCTACCGGGCGGCGAACCCGGAGGGCACGCGACGCTTTGCCGAGTTGTCGGATGCGGCCCACCGCAACAAGCCGGGCGGGCAGCCCTCCGGCGTAGCGCTGACCTGGGCGATGATGGCGGCCTGCCGCTTCCCCGTGTTCCTCGTCACCGGCGAAGCGGATCTCTATGCGCCGCCGCCCCTGCAACGGCTGATGGCCCGGCATCTGCCCGTCCACGAGCTGGCGACGCTGCCCGAGGTCGGCCACGCCCCCTATTGGGAGGCGCCCGACGCCTTCAATGCGCTCCTGCTCGCGTTCCTCGACAGGCACCGGAGCCGTCGCTAAGTACCAGGGCCATGCAGAAGACGATCGACATGACGCCGACCCTCGCCTGGCTGCCCGCCTGGTTGCGGCCCGACGCCAGCCAACTGCGCGCGATGAAGGCGCTGACGCCCCACATTTGGCCGCACGACCGGCCGGACCTGAAGCGCATCGTCGCGATCTCGCTCGTCCTGATGGTCATCGCCAAGCTCGTCACCGTCGCGATGCCCTATACGTTCAAGTGGGCGACCGACGCGCTGGTGGCTGCTGCCGGCGGCAAGCTGCCCGACGGCGTTACCACCGCCTGGCTGGTCGGCACGCCGATCCTGGCGACGATGGTCTACGGCCTCGCACGCATCGCCATGACGGTTCTGACCCAGGCCCGCGAGGGGCTGTTTGCGCGCGTCGCCATGCACGCCGTCCGCAAGCTCGCGCTCGCCACCTTCGAGCATATGCATCGCCTGTCGCTGCGCTTCCACCTCGAGCGCAAGACCGGCGGCCTGACGCGGGTGCTGGAGCGCGGCCGCAGCGGCATCGAGAACATCACGCGCATGACGCTGATGACGCTGATCCCGACCATCCTCGAGTTCGGGCTGGTGATGGTGGTACTCGCGATCGAGTTCGACTGGCGCTACGTGCTGGTCGTGCTGGCGATGATCGTCACCTACCTCTATTTCACCATTCGCGCGACCGAGTGGCGGGTCCAGATCCGCCGCACCATGAACGACAGCGACACCGACGCCAACACCAAGGCGGTCGACAGTCTCCTGAACTACGAGACCGTGAAGTACTTCGGCGCAGAGCACCGCGAGGCGCAGCGCTACGACCGCTCGATCGAGCGCTTCCAACAGGCGTCGGTGAAGACCTACACCTCGCTCGCCATCCTCAACACGGGCCAAGCGGTGATCTTCACGATCGCGATGACGATCTGCATGGCGATGGCTGCGCGCTCCGTGGTGCGCGGCGAGGCGAGCCTCGGCCAGTTCATCATGGTCAATGCGCTGATGCTGCAACTATTCATCCCATTGAACTTCATGGGCATGGTCTACCGCGAGATCAAGCAGGGCATCACCGACATCGAGCGCATGATGGACATCCTCGACCGCAGCCCCGAAGTCGCGGACAAGCCGGGTGCCAAGCCCTTGCAGGTCGCAGGTGCGGCGATCCGCTTCGAGGGCGTGCGCTTCCATTACGATGCCGAGCGCCAGATCCTCGACGGCCTGACCTTCGAGGTGCCGGCTGGAAAGATGGTGGCGATCGTTGGACCATCGGGCGCGGGCAAATCGACGATCAGCCGGATCCTGCTGCGCTTCTACGATGTCGCCGGCGGCCGCGTGACGATCGACGGGCAAGACATCCGCGATGTGACGCAGGAGAGCCTGCGGGCGGCCATCGGCGTGGTGCCGCAGGATACCGTGCTGTTCAATGACACGATCCTCTACAACATCCGCTACGGGCGGCCCGAAGCCACCGACGCGCAAGTCGAGGAGGCCGCCAAGCTCGCCCAGATCGACGGCTTCATTCGCCAGCTGCCAGAGGGCTACGAGACCATGGTCGGCGAGCGGGGCCTGAAGCTCTCGGGCGGCGAGAAGCAGCGTGTCGCCATCGCCCGCACGATCCTGAAAGGCCCGCCCATCCTGATGCTCGACGAGGCGACGAGCGCGCTCGACAGCCACACCGAAAAGGAGATCCAGGACGCGCTCGACCGGGTCGCGAAGAACCGGACGTCGCTCGTCATCGCGCACCGGCTCTCGACCATCGTCACGGCCGACAACATCCTGGTTCTGGACAAGGGCCAGCTCGTCGAGCAGGGCACGCACGGCGAGCTGATGGCCAAGGACGGGCTTTACGCCTCGTTGTGGAACCGCCAGCGCCAAGCCGAGGCCGCGCGCGAAAATCTCGCCCGCGCGCTCGAGGAGGAGAAGCGCCTCGAAGGCGACCGCATCAAGGACGGCCGCATCAAGGCCGGGTGAGTGGGGGGGGCTTGGTGCGTGCCCCGGCAGTGGGTCTGCGAACCAGGAGCAGAACAGCATGACGATGAAGCGCGTCCCATCGATCGCCATCCGCCCAGCCGTGCCGGGCGATCTCGCCGTCATCACCGCGATCTACCGGCCGGCCGTCGTTGCGGGCACGGCGAGCTTCGAGCTCGAGGCGCCCGACGTTGCCGAGATGACGCGGCGTTTCGAGGCGATCGACGGCGCCGGCTTCCCCTATCTCGTCGCGCAGGTCGATGGCGCCGTGCAGGGCTATGCCTACGTCAGCCAGTATCGGGCGCGCCCGGCCTACCGCTTCAGCGTCGAGAACTCGGTCTATGTCGCGCCGGATGGCCAGGGCGGCGGCGTCGGCCGGGCGCTGCTCGCCGAGCTGATCGCGCGATGCACGGGCCAAGGCTTCCGCCTGATGATCGCCATCGTCGGCGATCCTCCGAACCAGGCGGCGTCGATCGGCCTGCATCGCGCGTTGGGTTTCGCTTACTCCGGCACCATTCGCGCGGTCGGCTACAAGCATGGCCGCTGGCTCGACAGCGAGATCATGCAGCTGCCGCTCGGTCCCGGCGACACCACGCCGCCCGCGTGACGGCTCGCTTACGGTCGACGCGACAGCATCGCGCGAAACCACAGGGCGGCGAGCGGCAGCAGCACGGCCGCCGCGAGGTAGATCGGCTGCGCGCCATAGCCGTCCATCACGGGGGCTGCGGCGGCGACGCCGATCGATTGCCCCATGAACAGCGCGAACGCGAACAGCGACACGCCCAGACCGCGCGCCTCGGGCGCCATCTGGGTGGCGCTCGTCTGCAGCGTGTTGTGCATCATGTAGAAGGCGAGCCCGAGCAGCATCATCAGCGGCGCCACCACCTCGACGCGCGGTGCGAGCGCCAGCCCTGCGAACGCTAACCCCATCAGCAGCCCGCCGCCGATCACCAGGCCGCGCTCGCCCAACCGCGCGAGCATCGGCTTTGCCGTGATCGAGTAGAGGATGGCGCCGATGCCGTAGAGCGCCATGACGAGCCCGACCATCGTGTAGCTGAGGCCGAAGCGATGGCGCAGATCGGCGCCGATGTAGGCAAAGGCGCCATAGAGCGCGAGAGCCTCCGCGAACACCGCAAACAGCAGGATGCGCGACCACGGCCGCCCGACGATGCGCGCCATGCTGGCGAGCACGCTGGAAAGCCTGAGCGAAGCGGGCGCGGCCGGGGGCTGGGCGTGCGGGTTGAGCTTCAACTCGGCCAGCATGCCGAGGCCGGCAAGCGTGTGAATGCCGCCGACGATCAGGAACACGCCCCGCCACCCGACGAGATCGCCCAGAATTCCGCCGGCAGCCTGGCCCAGGATGATCCCGGTCATCTGTGCGGTGAGAAAACGCGCGAGCACCGGTTGCCGCCGCTCGAACGGCACGGCGTCGCCGATCCAGGCAAACGCCAGTGGAATGGCGGCTGCCGCAAACCCGCCGGCGGCAAAGCGGGCAATGGTCAGCATCTCGAGCGAGGCGGCGAAGGCACAGGCAGCCGTCGCCGCGCCCGCGACCAGCGTCGTCAAGGCGACCACCAGATACTTGCCGAGCCGGTCGCCGATGGGCCCGAACAACAGTTGCGTCAGTCCGTAGCCGATCGTGAACAGGGTGACGATCTGGGCGGCCCGGCCGATGCTGGCGCCAAAGGTGTCGGCGATCTGCGGCAGCAGCGGATCGATGGCGCGAATGTTCACCGACGACGCGAACGCTGCGCCCGCGAGCAGCACGATGGTGCGAAGCGGCACATCGTTCGCGGGGGCAGCGGCCAAGCTTTGAGTCACGCGCGCGTCTCCGTGGCAGGGCTGGCGGGGGCAGGGCTGGCGGCCTGTGGCGCGGGCGCAGGCGAGCGCCGTTTCATCCAGGGCAGCTGCTCGTTGATCGCGGCGACGCCGAGCATCACGGCAACGAGGCCGGTGACGATCGCGGTGGTGAACGGCTCGCCGAGCACGAGGCATCCGACAAGCACACCGAACGCCGCCTTCAGATAACCCAGGCTCGAGGCCCCGATGGAACCGAGCGTCTGGATCAGCCGGTAGTAGAGGATCACCGCGATGCCGTTGCACAGGATGCCGCTGATCGTCTTGGCGGCAAGCGACCGCGTCGAGGGCGACAGCGTCCACGGCTGCTCCACGGCAAGTGCGACCGCCGCCAAGACGGCGCACGAGCAGGTGTTCGCGGCTGCCGCCGTCACCACCGGCGAGACCCCGGCGAAGCGGCGGCCGAACACGGCAGCGGCCCCATAGCCGAGCGAGGAAAGCACCACGATGATCTGGCCGAGCAGCCCCTTGTCGATGCCTTTCAGAGCGTCGAGGCCGACGACGAGGATCACCCCTCCGAGGCCGACCACAAGCCCTAAGATCTTCTGGCCGCCGATCCGCTCGTGGCGGGTGACGAGGGTTGTGACGAGCGTCGCAAAAATCGGTGTCGTCGAGTTGAGGATCGCGGCCAGCGCGCTCGCGATGTACTGCTGACCCCACAGCACCATGACGCCCGGGCCCCCGCTGGTCAGCAGGCCCTGGATCGCGAAATCGCGCCAGGTCCGGGCAGCGAGCGGGACCTTGTCGCGGCGGATCGCAACGATGACCCACAGGAAGGCGGCGGCGACCGCGAGGCGGGAGGCGGCGCTGGTGAACGGCGGGATGGTCTCGAGCTGGATCTTGTTCAGGCCGAACTGGGCACCCCACAGCAACCCGACGAGCAGCAGGGCCGCGATCTCCCATGCCATGACCGGCTGCTGCGTTCGGCTGCTGGTCATGGGCCCCATCGCGATTGGAGGCCCTGGCTAGCCCGATTGCGCCTGCCCTGTCGATGGCGCCAGCGTCATAGGTGCCCCGCGAGCCGGGCGGCGTTTGGGTCGTCGGAAGCCTGATCGAGCCAGCAAGGCGGAGAGCTGGAACGGTTGGAGCGGGCGATCGGGATTGAACCGACGACATTCAGCTTGGGAAGCACGTGAAAGCGATTCTTCACCCATCCGTTCTATTCTGGCCTAGACGCAAATGAGTCAGTAAAATCGGCATATTAACTCGCTCAACGTCGTCCCGGTTAGTCCAGAGCGATTCGGAACAATCCGTGTCGATCGGGGACCCGAGCGGGACCCGAGGTCCAAAGGCCAGAGAACCCCCCGATGCGCGGCAAGAACCTTACGGCTCGCTTTGTCGAGACGATCACGACCAATCAGGCGCGCACGGACGTACCCGACGGCGCCGTCAGGGGCCTACAACTTCGCGTGACAGACCAGGGGACCAAGACGTGGGCACTGCGCTACACGCGCCAGAGCGACGGCCGCCGTCGACGCTTCACCCTGGGCACCTTCCCTGATTTGAGCCTTGAAGAGGCGCGGACCCGTGCGCTCGAGGAGCTAGCAACGGTAGCGCGCGGCGCCGATCCGGCTGGGGGCGTCGCGATCCGTAAGGCCGCGCCGACGTTCCGTGAGATTGCGGCCGACTGGCAGACCAATCACGCCGCCAGCAACCGCGCCGATCGTGTCCGGGCCGATGATCAGAGCATGCTGAACGGCTACGTGTTCCCTGTGATCGGAGATATGAAGGTCGAAGATATCGGGCGCCGCGAACTGTCGGCCATGCTCAATGGCGTCCGCACGGCGAAGGACAGCCGCAAGGGGCACGTGAAGCCCGACAAGGAGCCCCGGAAGCTCACCCACCGGCCAAACCGGGTCTTTGAGCTTGTCCGGGCAATTCTGCGCTGGGCACACGCGCAAGGGATCATCTTGGCCGATCCGACTGCTGGCATGAAGCGCCCGGTGAAGAAGGAGGCACCGCGGGAACGGGAATTGTCGCCGATTGAGATCGAGACGTTTTGGAGGAGCGTCGAACTGCTGCCTGTGTCGCCGGGCTTGCGCATTGCCTTGAAGTTGGCGCTCGTCACAGCCCAACGCATCGGGGAAATCTGTGGGATCGCCAAAGCGGAGCTTCTCTTGGATGGCCCCGCGCCCGTGTGGGTCATTCCGCGCGCTCGCACAAAGAACGATGAAGGCCATCGCGTGCCCCTATCGCCGCTCGCCGTATCGGTGATCCGTGAGGCGTTGGCGTTGCAGAAGCCGAAGCTCGGGCACAACGGCGGCACTGACATCGCTGGCGCAAAGCCCGAAAGTGCGTGGCTGTTCCCAGCGCGGGCAAAGCGCGACAAGTCACACGGCCCGATCGAGGCGAACGCGGCGGCCGTCGCCATGTTCCGTGGTCGCGACAAGCTCGGTATCGAGGAATTCAGGGTTCACGATCTGCGGCGCACAGCGGCCACACGCATGGCCGAAATGGGCATCAACCCGCACACGATTTCACTCGTGTTGAACCACGTGAGCGCCAGTAAGAGCACGATCACGAGCCGCGTCTATGTCCAATACTCGTTCGACCGGGAGAAGCGCGAAGCACTCGATGCATGGGGTGCCCGGCTCGAGCAGATTATCGCCGGCAAGGAAGGGGCGAATGTCGTGGCGTTGCCGACGGCCGCGAAGCAGGAACCGCCAGTTCCGCGCCCGACAGAGAGCGCCGCACGCTAGTTCGACCGGGGCGCGCTCTGTTGTGCCGTGCGCTGCTCATGGACCGCACGATAGTGGGCAACGGCTTGTTCCGCTTGATTGGCCGGAACGATGGCGTACCCCTTCTGGGCCATGCATCCCTTGAACACGTCGTCCGCGGCATTGCCTCGTTCTGCCCGAGCGACGGCGCTGGCGATCCCGCCTCCGCCGAACGTCACGCCCGACAGGTTCGCTTTCTGCATATCCGCGGTGCAGACCGCTCGAGCGATCTCGAAATCCTGTGTCGCCACCACGTCGCCGCGAATTCGCGAACCGTCCAAGCGGATGGCCTGCATCGGCTCGTGGTGCATGCATCCCGAGAACAGGAGAGCGGAAAGCAGCGCGGTAAGTTTCTTCGGCATTTGCGGGGCCAATGGCTCTTGCCCAAACGGGCGTCGCACAAAATACGCCGAACCGAATCGCTAGCTTATAGTACGGCGAGAAATTGCTGTTGCACGGGCGCGCATTCTGGCACCGATGCGATTTCTTCCCGGTGTATCCGCCGCGCCGCAATTCGATCGGGGCGAGCGAGGATGGCGCGCCCGCGATCCGCACGTTGGCGGCCGTGAAGGTGGCGAATAGCGGGCCGGCCTAGAAAAGCAAAGGGCGCCGAAGCGCCGGACAACTACGTCACTGAAAAACCGCGAGCAG
>JANOJW010000065.1:0-2301 GCA_031418955.1 Hyphomicrobiales bacterium
GAGCGGCTCACCGAGCGCATCCGCGATCCCACGATCGACATCGTCGAGCTGCACGGCGGTCTCGAGGGTCGCGATCAGCGCCGCGCCATCGCGCCGCCGCAAGCCGGCCGCCGCAAGATCGTGCTGGCGACCGCAATCGCGCAGACGTCGATCACCATCTATGGAGTGCGCATCGTCATCGACAGCGGCCTCGAGCGCGTCCCTCGCTTCGAGCCCGACATCGGCGTCACCCGCCTCGAGACCCAGCGGGTCTCGCGTGCGACCGCCGACCAGCGCCGCGGTCGCGCCGGCCGCACCGAGCCCGGCGTCTGCTATCGGCTTTGGGACGAGCCCGAGACGACGGGTCTCAGACCCTTCACCGAACCCGAGATCCGCGCTGCGGACCTGACTGGCCTGCTGCTCGATTGCGCGTCCTGGGGCGTGGCCGACCCAGCCTCGCTGCGATGGCTCGATCCACCGCCCGCCGGCGCGGTCGCCGCGGCGCGGGCCGACCTCACCGCCGTCGGTGCTCTGGATGCCGACGGTCGCCTGACGCCGCGCGGTCGCGCCATCCGCAGCCTGCCGCTGCCGCCGCGCCTCGCCGCCATGATCCTCGATGCAGCAGCGATCCGCGCCGAGGAAACCGCCGCAGAAATCGCCGCGGTGATCGTCGAAAGAAACCTCGGCGGTCCGAGCATCGACCTCGCCGAGCGTCTGCGCACATTCCGTCGCGATCGCCAGCCGCGCGCCGAGAGCATGGCGCGCCTCGCCAAGTCCTGGGCCAGCTCCGCGCGTGCCCAATCTCCACGCGCAGCGAAACCTTCGACGCCACCGTCGATCGCAGCCCTTCTCGCGCTCGCCTGGCCCGACCGGATCGCCAAGGCGCGCGGCTCCGGTGGCCAGTTCCTGCTCGCCAACGGCCGTGGCGCAATTCTCGATCCGACGTCGCCGTTGTCGCGCGAGCCCTTCCTCGTCGTCGCGGAGTTGACCGGCATCGCGGCAGCCGCCCGCATTCAGCTTGCTGCGGCATTGGACGAAGCCGAGCTCGCAGCCGTTGCCGGTGCACGCCTCGCCGACCGCACGGAGATCGTCTTCGATGCAGCCGCCGCTGCATTGCGGGCCCGCAACGTCCGCTCGCTGGGTGCAATCATCCTGAACAGCGAGCCACGCCCCGCGATCGATGCGCCTGACGCAGGCCCGATCCTGGCCCGCGGCATCGCTGGCCTCGGCATTCACCGCCTGTCGTGGAGCAAAGCGCAGGCGCAACTCCGCGACCGTGTCGGATTTTTGCGCACAGCAGACCCGTCACGTGCGGCCGATTGGCCCGATCTCTCCGATGCCGCACTCGCCGCCACGGCGCAGTCCTGGCTGGCGCCGTTCCTGGACGGTGTAACGCGCTTGGCCGACGTCACGCCCGACCACTTGGGTCAGGCCCTCGACGTTCTGCTGCCCTGGGCGTTGACGCAGCGCCTCGAGGTCGATGCGCCGACCCACTTCGAAGCGCCGACCGGCGATCGTCACGCCATCGATTATGAAGGCGAGGGCGCGCCGATCTTGGCGATTCGAGTGCAGGAGCTCTATGGCCTCAAGGCGCACCCGGCGCTGGCCAACGGCCGGCTGCCGCTCACGCTGCACCTGCTGTCGCCCGCACATCGTCCGGTGCAGATCACGCGCGACTTGCCCGGCTTCTGGGCCGGGTCCTGGCGGGACGTGAAATCCGACATGAAGGGCCGCTATCCCAAGCACGTTTGGCCCGATGATCCAGCCAACGCCACCCCGACCGCCCGCGCCAAGCCGCGCAAGTGAAGGCCGACCGGCCAGTTGAGGTTACGCGGCCACTCGTCCCGCATCGTTCACCGCCACGGGAAACGCCACCACGGTGCTGCGGCCGCCGTCCATGTCGTCCGCAAGCTCGACCGGCCGGCGCCGCTGGCGGAACCAGCGCAGCGCGGTGTTGGCCATCGCGGCCTCGCCCTTGGTTTCCTGCACGAGCAGGCCGTCCGCATCGTCGAGCAGCCGCGACAGCCGCGTCTCGACCTCGACGTCACTGGCGTGTGTCCGCAGGTACCAGACATTCGAGAGCGGCCGCGCCCAGGTCTCGCCGAGGCTCATCAGAGCAGCAGCGACATAGGGCCCATTGAGGTTCGGCTTGGCGAGGTCATAGGAGACGAGGAGTGTGCGCATGGCGGGGGTCTCGTGGGCAGCGAGAGGCTTCGGGACGCGCCGGTTGCTTGTGGGCAACTGAAGGCGCCAGGGAGAACGCGCGCCGGTTGCTTGTGGGCAACTGAAGGCGCCAGGGAGAACGCGCGCCGGTTGCTTGTG
>JANOJW010000066.1:0-2882 GCA_031418955.1 Hyphomicrobiales bacterium
CGCGCCGAGTGCTGGAGACGATCGTGCGGTGCGGCGTGACGACGCTCTGCGCGCCGCCCACCGTCTGGCGCATGCTCGTCGGCGAGGACCTGACGAGCTACCAGGTGCGGCTGCGCGAGGTCGTTGGCGCCGGCGAGCCGCTCAACCCCGAGGTCATCGAGCGCGTGCAACGCGCCTGGGGGCTCACCATCCGCGACGGCTACGGCCAGACGGAGACGACGCTGCAGATCGGCAATTCGCCTGGGCTGCCGGTGAAGCCAGGATCCATGGGCAAGCCGATGCCCGGCTATCGCTTCGAGCTGGCGGCCCCGGACGGCCGCAATGCCGATGAGGGCGAGATCTCGATACCGCTCGCTTCTCCACCCCTTGGCCTGATGCGCGGCTATCAGGCCGACGATGGCACGATCACCCCGCTGACCGGGGCCACCTATCGCACCGGCGATGTCGCCATGCGCGACGCCGACGGCTATTTCACCTACGTCGGCCGCGCCGACGACGTGTTCAAGGCGTCCGACTACCGGATCTCGCCGTTCGAGCTGGAGAGCGCGCTGATCGAGCACGAGGCCGTGGCCGAGGCCGCCGTCGTTCCAGCCCCCGACGCGGTGCGCACCGCCGTGCCGAAAGCGTTCATCGCCTTGGCGCCGGGCGTTCAGCCGACTCGTGAGACGGCACTCGCCATCTTTCGCCATAGCCGACAACGCCTCGCGCCCTACAAGCGGATCCGCCGATTGGAGTTCTTCGAGCTGCCGAAAACGATCTCCGGCAAGATCCGTCGGGTCGAGCTGCGACACCGCGAGGAGCAGGCCTTTGCCAACGGGGTGAGGATCGCGGCCGAGTATCGCGAGGAGGATTTCCCGGAGCTGTGAGCAAAGCCGGGCGCACCGGGAAACGGCGCGACGCGAGCTGTGATTGGCTGGGCAGAGACTGATCGGCTCGCCAGCTAGCGCCCACGGCGTCGACAGCCATCGCCAAACGCTCGTTCAACGTGGATACTGCACACTAGGCCGGCATCGCGGGCGTGGGCAGTACGCGCTCAAGCTCTACCCTGACACCGAGGACTCGCGAGAGGCGTCAATGCGCACAAGGAACAGCGCAAGCCCGAGTTCCGCGACTACGCGACGTGACGATGTGGCGGCACGCAATAGTTTCCAGGAGGTTCGACGTCATGCAGGACAAGGCTCAGGCAAGAAGTGACACGGCGGTCCGTTTTTCGTGGGAGGACGCGTTCTTCCTCGACGACCAGCTCACGGAGGACGAGCGCGCCATCCGCGACACCGCGCGCGCCTATGCGCAGGAAAAGCTGCTGCCGCGCGTGAACGAGGCCTATCTCGAAGAGAAAACCGACCGCGCGATCTTCAACGAGATGGGCGCGCTCGGGCTCCTGGGCGTCACCCTCCCCGACACATACGGCTGCGCCGGCGTCAACTACGTGTCCTACGGCCTCGTCGCGCGCGAGATCGAGCGCGTGGACTCAGGCTATCGTTCGATGAATTCGGTGCAGTCCTCGCTCGTCATGTATCCGATCTATGCCTACGGCTCGGAGGAGCAGCGCCAGCGCTATCTGCCGAAGCTGGCCACCGGCGAATGGGTCGGCTGCTTCGGGCTGACCGAGCCTGACGCCGGCTCCGATCCCGGCGGTATGAAGGCCCGCGCCGAGAAGGTCGCCGACGGCTATCGCCTCACCGGCTCCAAGATGTGGATCTCGAATGCGCCGATCGCCGACGTGTTCGTCATCTGGGCAAAAAGCGAGGCGCACGGCGGCGGCATCAAAGGCTTCGTCCTCGAGAAGGGCATGAAGGGCCTCTCGGCGCCGAAGCTCGGCGGCAAGTTGTCGCTGCGCGCATCGATCACCGGCGAGGTCGTCATGGACGGCGTCGTGGTGCCCGAGAGCGCGCTGCTGCCGAATGTGCAGGGGTTGGCGGGGCCCTTCGGCTGCCTCAACCGCGCACGCTACGGCATCTCGTGGGGTGCGATGGGGGCGGCCGAGGACTGCTTCTTCCGCGCGCGGCAGTACACGCTCGACCGGAAACAGTTCGGTCGGCCGCTGGCGCAGACCCAGCTCGTGCAGAAGAAGCTCGCCGACATGGCGACGGAGATCACGCTCGGCCTGCAGGGCTCGCTGCGCGTCGGCCGCCTGATGGACGAGGGCCGCTTCGCGCCGGAGATGATCTCGCTCGTCAAACGCAACAACTGCGGCAAGGCGCTCGACATCGCCCGGCAGGCCCGTGACATGCACGGCGGCAACGGCATCCAGATCGAGTACCACGTCATGCGGCACGCCGCGAACCTCGAGACGGTGAACACCTACGAAGGCACGCACGACGTGCACGCGCTGATCCTGGGGCGCGCCATTACAGGGCTGCAGGCGTTTTTTTGACGGACGGGATTGCATCGGTGTCAGCCCATAGGTCTGATCTGACACCGTTATTGCAGGCGACCCGGTCGGATCCGGCTACGGACAGGATGTCCAGGCGACGGAGAGCGCCTTCTCGCGACGTTGTCGCGGAGACGGCCTGACGCTCTGGCAATGCATAGTCAACCAGGCGCACGCACCAAGGCATCGTGCCGCAAGAGGGCGGATTGACTCAGGGCTGCCATTGCTTGCTGGAAGGGGGTGACGGTGGCAATCGGTGGGGCTTGGTTGCATGACCTGCCGAGCACATCAGCGCGACACCGTGGGACGACCGACGAGGGGACGACCGGCGAGCGCCCAGTCATGGCGAATGGTGTGGGACGGACCGGCCGGCCGAGCTGTCGGCTCAATCCTGCCTCGCGACGGCACGCCTGATGGACGAGTTGCTCACCCGATAGGACGCGAGCATGCGCATTGCAGTCATTGGCGCCAACGGACAGGTCGCCTCGGAGGTAGCCCTGCTGCTCCG
>JANOJW010000067.1:0-18373 GCA_031418955.1 Hyphomicrobiales bacterium
TTTGAGATTTGGTTGGATTGTGCAGATAATAATTTTGATAGAATGCCTGGAGTAGGAAGTGGTGCATTATTCCTCAAACCTGGTGAAATATATAGCATGGAATTTCCCCTAGGATTTCCAATCTCATGTTGGTCGCCGTAAGCATGGCGGCCGATGATGATGGGCTGTGTCCAGCCAGGCACCAGGCGCGGCACATTCTTGCAGATGATGGGCTCGCGGAAGATGACGCCGCCCAGGATGTTGCGGATGGTGCCGTTGGGCGAGCGCCACATCTGCTTCAGGCCGAACTCCTTCACGCGGCCCTCGTCCGGCGTGATGGTGGCGCACTTGACGGCGACGCCGTGCTGCTTCGTCGCGTTGGCGCTGTCGATCGTGACCTGATCGTTGGTGGCGTCACGGTTCTGGATCGAGAGATCATAGTACTCGAGCTTCACGTCGAGATACGGGTGGATCAGCTTGTCCTTGATGAACTGCCACATGATGCGGGTCATCTCGTCGCCATCCATCTCGACGACGGGGTTCGCGACCTTGATTTTTGTCATTTCGGGTTGCCACCATTGGAGAGCCGGGATCGGGAGCGGACGTCGCAACGAACCGTTCAATTGTCATCCTCGGACTTGTTCCGAGGACCCATGGTGAAGCACGCGCAATTGCTTCGGTTGAATGTCGGCGCACTGCGACTGCTTTAAAATCCAGGAGTACGCTGGTTGCGTCGCGCTAACTTCGCTCCACTTGCGCTCGCTGAGGAATGGGTCCTCGGGACAAGCCCGAGGATGACAACCGCTGGACTCTGAATGCGTTGCACCCGATCAGAGCGACGCCAACGCCGCATTCAACGTCGCACTCGGGCGCATCGCGGCAGAGGCCTTCTTGTCGTCGAGCTTGTAGTAACCGCCAGTGTCGACCTTCTTGCCTTGCGCGGCGATCAGCTCGCCGTTGATCTTGGCCTCGTTCGTCGTCAGCGTCTCGGCTAGCGGCTTGAAGCGGGCTTGCAGGCCTGCGTCCTTGGACTGCGCAGCCAACGCCTGCGCCCAGTACAGCGCGAGATAGAAATGGCTGCCGCGGTTGTCGATTTCGCCGACCTTGCGTGACGGGCCGCGGTTGTGATCGAGAATCTTGCCGATGGCCGTGTCGAGCGTCTCGGCGAGCACCAGCGCTTTGCCGTTCTTGTTGGTGTGCCCGAGATGCTCGAGCGACGCGCCGAGCGCCAGGAACTCACCAAGCGAATCCCAGCGCAAATAGCCCTCTTGCTGGAACTGTTCCACGTGCTTGGGCGCCGAGCCGCCGGCACCGGTCTCAAACAGTCCGCCGCCCGCCAGCAAAGGAACGATCGAGAGCATCTTGGCCGAGGTGCCAAGCTCCATGATCGGAAACAGGTCGGTCAGATAATCACGCAGGACGTTGCCGGTGACGGAGATCGTATCGGCGCCAGCGCGAATGCGCTCGAGCGAGACCTTCATCGCTTCGACCGGCGCCATGATGCGGATATCGAGCCCCTTGGTGTCGTGATCCTTCAGGTACTTTTCGACCTTGGCGATGACCTGCGCGTCGTGCGCGCGGTTCTTGTCCAGCCAGAACACCGCGGGAGTGTTGGTGAGGCGCGCGCGGCGCACACCGAGCTTGACCCAGTCCTGGACGGCTGCGTCGCGCAGCTCGCACATGCGGAAGATGTCGCCGGCCTCCACGGCACGCTCCAGCAGCACCCGGCCGTCGTCGGCGACGACGCGAACCTTTCCGCTCGCGGGGACCTCGAAGGTCTTGTCGTGCGAGCCGTATTCCTCGGCCTTCTGCGCCATCAGCCCGACGTTCGGCACCGAGCCCATGGTCTTGGGATCGAACGCGCCATTGGTCCGGCAGTCCTCGATCACCGCCTGGTACAGCCGCGCGTAGCTGCGGTCCGGGACCACGGCTTTAGTGTCGTACAGCTTGCCATCGGCACCCCACATGCGGCCGGATTCGCGGATCATCGCTGGAATGGACGCATCGATGATCACGTCGCTAGGCACGTGCAGGCACGAAATTCCCTTGTCGGAATTGACCATGGCGAGGCCAGGGCGCTTTGCGTAGACGGCCGCGATGTCGTCCCAAATCGCCTTCTGCTCAGGCCCCGGCAGCGCTTCCATCTTCGCCAGAAGATCGCCGAAGCCATTGTTGAAGTTGACGCCGAGGCGCTTCAAGGTGGCAGCGTGCTTCTCGACCACATCGGCGAAGAAGACGGACACGACATGGCCGAATACGATCGGGTCGGCGATCTTCATCATGGTCGCCTTGACGTGCAGCGAGAACAGCACGCCCTGCTTCTTGGCGTCCTCGATCTGCTCGGCAAAGAAGGCTCTGAGCGCCTTGGCGCTCAAAACGGCGGCGTCGATGATCTCGCCGGCTTCGATCGGCGTTTTCGCCTTCAGCACCGTGCTCGTCCCGTCGGCGCCGACCAGCTCGATGCGGACGTTGGTCGCCGACGCGACGGTCGTGGAGATTTCCGAGCCGTAGTAGTCGCCACTCGGCATGAAGGCCACGTGCGTCTTGGAGTCCTTGCTCCAGGCGCCCATCTTGTGCGGGTTCTTGCGCGCGAACTGCTTGACGGCGCTGGCCGCGCGGCGGTCGGAGTTGCCTTCGCGCAAGACCGGATTGACGACGCTGCCGAACACCTTCAGGTAGCGGACCTTGGTCTCCTTCTCGGTCTCGTTCACGGGATTGTCGGGATAGTCGGGAACGTTGTAGCCCTTGCCTTGCAGCTCCTTGATCGCGCCCTTCAACTGCGGGATCGAGGCTGAGATGTTGGGCAGCTTCATGATGTTGGCTTCCGGCCTCGTCGCCAGCTCGCCAAGCTCGGTCAGTTCATCGTTGATCCGCTGCGCGGGGTTGAGCTTCTCGGGGAAATTGGCAAGGATGCGGCCGGCCAGCGAGATGTCCTTCAGATTCACCGACACGCCCGCCGCGCCCGCGAACGCCTCGACGATCGGGAGCAGGGAATAAGTCGCAAGCGCGGGAGCCTCATCGACCTTCGTCCACATGATTTCGTTTTTCGACATGATATCACCCTTGATCGTCGTCGGGCCTCGTCGGGCCGTGGATTTCGCGCCGCACCATAGGGCCGAGGGTCCGGCTAGCCAAGTGCCGCGTACACTCCCACCCGCTCACCCCATCTCGCGGTCCAGCGCGCGCAGATCGACGCGCCGCACCTTGCCGGTGACCGTCATCGGCATCTGGGCGAGGAAGCGGATCTTGCGCGGGTACTCGTGGGCGGCCAGCCGTTCGCGCACGAAGGCCTGGATGTCGGCCGCAAGTTCGGGGCTCGCCGCATGCCCGGCCGCCAGCACGATGAACGCCGTCACCACCTCGCCACGGACCGGATCGGGCGTGCCGATGACGCCGACCAGCGCCACCGCCGGGTGCTTGGCGATGCACTCCTCGACCTCGCCCGGGCCGATGCGATAGCCCGACGACTTGATGATGTCGTTGTCGCGACCCTGGAACCAGAAGTAGCCGTCGGCATCCTCCGTCGCGATGTCGCCGAGCAGGCACCAGTCGCCGCGGAATTTCGCCGCCGTCGCGTCCGGCTGGCGCCAGTACTCGAGGAAGATCACGGGATCGGGCCGCCGGACGGCGACGATGCCCGTCTCGCCCTGCGGCAGTCGATTGCCGTCGCGATCGACGATCGCCACGGTGTGGCCAGGGATCGGACGGCCCATCGATCCCGGCCGCGGCGGAAACACCGACGGGCAGTTGCCGACGACGAGATTGCACTCGGTCTGGCCATAGAATTCCGCGATCGTCAGCCCGAACGTCTGCTGCCCCCAGGCGATCATGTCGGCGCCGAGCGGCTCGCCGCCGGTCGCCAGCGAACGGAGCTTGTAAGCATGTCGTGACGCAGGGTTCGGCACCTGCCGCATCAGGCGCAGTGCGGTGGGCGGCATGAACACGTTGCGGATGTGGTGTCGGGCGAGCAGCGCGAAGGCGGCTTCGGGATCGAACTTCGCCATGCGCTGCGCGACGACGGGAACGCCGAAGTACAAGGACGGCAGCAGCACGTCGAAGATGCCGCCCGCCCAGGCCCAGTCGGCGGGTGTCCAGAAGCGGTCGCCGGGCTTGGGGAACAGATCGTGCGGCACCATCACGCCCGGCAGGTGCCCGATCAGCACGCGATGCGCATGCAGCACGCCCTTCGGATTGCCGGTGGTCCCTGAGGTGTACATCAGGTAGGCGGGATCCTCGGCAGCGGTGTCGAGGGTCGGCGATTTTGGTCGCGCGGCGGCGATCAGCGCGTGGAAATCGTGGGCGCCATGCGGGGCGCCGCCGACGGCGATCACATGCTCGAGGGTCGCGAGACCCGAAAGCTCGGGCCATAGCCGCTCGACGTTCGCGGCCGTCGAGATCAGGACGCGCGCGGCGCTGTCCTCGAGCCGGAAGGTCATGGCGTCGGGGCCGAACAGCCCGAACAGCGGCATCACGATGGCGCCGAGTTTCAGGATGGCCAGATGCGCGGCGAGGCACTCGATCGATTGCGAGAGATGCACGGCGACGAACGAGCCGCGCGCCACGCCCAATGCGGCGAGCGCGTTGGCAAGGCGCGAGGCCTGCTCGTCGATCTGGGCATAGGTCCAGCTGCGCGCCGCGCCCGCTTCGGCCACCTCGATCAGCGCCACCGCATCGGGCTTCGCGGCCGCATGCAGGTCGCACACGGCGGCTGCGATGTTGAAGCGCGTCGGCACATCCCACCGCGCCGAGCGGTAGAGCGCGTCGTAGTTCGTACCCTCGAGCCGCATAGATACCGTTCCTTGCCCGTCAGTCGATCCGCGTGAAGCCGTAGACGTAGTAGGCCATGCCGGCGACCATCAGCGGCACCAGGATGATGTGTGCCGCGCCGAGGATCGCCTTGATCGTCGGGCGGCCGCCGACGACCCGGTTCACCCGCAGGATCGAGACCATGATCATGAGGCTCACCATCAGGTAGTTGAACACGAAGATGCGGTCGGACAGCGTGGCGGTGTCGGCATCGAGCTTGGGGAGCGACAGGTAGAGCGCGACCGCCGACAGCAGGGCGGTAACCTGGATCGTCACGATGGCCTCGAAATGAGATTGCGGAATGAAGATCGACAGGTAGGCGACGCACAGGATGAAGCCGAGCGGTACGACGACGCGCAGGAAGTAATCCGTCGTCTGCCGCGCATCTGCCACACGAAGGTCGACTTGAAGAACGGTGCGATGCTCGGCGCGTGCGTGAACGCGTCGACCATCGGAATGAAGTCCTCGTCATAGCCGACGTAGTTCGACCGCGGCGTCCAGCCATCGGTCGCCACCTGCTGGTCGCGCAGGCTGGATGGCGGCGTCTGGATGATGAATGGAGCGCCGCGCTTGGCCTGGATGTCGATCGAGAAGCGCTGGCTGTCGAAGGGATAGTTGGCGAGATCGGGCTCGAACACGAAGCGGCCGGTCACCTTGTAGATCCGCATGCCTTCCGGAAAGGCTTCGCTCTTGCCGCCGCCATGCAGGTTCTCGATGGTGATTTGGCGGCCGTTGGAGCGGGGATCGAGGACGGCGTTGGTGAAATCGAGGCGGTCGATGGTGGCGCCCGGACTGTTGCGCATCGACAGGTAGAACTCGGCGAGGAACGACTTCTCGTTGTCCTCGATGCGATGGGCGCGGACGAGGTCGATATCGACGTAGAGCGTATCGATTTTGGTGAGTGTGCCGTCCTTGGCGCGCAGGAACTGCTCGGGGGCCAATTGCGTGCGCCCGAGGCCGTAAGGGTGTATAACCACGAACGGCGTGCGAACGGCGGCGCGCGAGTTGGCGTGGAACGACCAGTTGTCGTAGGTGCCCTTGTGGGCGCCGCGACCGGCTTCGAACGCGGTTGCGATCTGCTGGGTGGTGCCGCGACGCAGGCGGGCGATGTCGACTCCGGGCTCCACCCGGCGCGCGGCGGCAGCGACGAGCCCGACCATGTCGGCGAACTGCGCGCCGATCTCGATCGCGCGCAGATTGGCGGGGCGAAGGGTGTCGGCGTCGCTTGCGGCGTCGCGCGGCTTGCACACGCCAGACGCCCATCCGGGCGCCGTCGCCATTTTGCGGCCCTCGAAGTTCCATTGCCCCGGATCGGCCTTCGAAATGAGGCGATGCAGGCGATCGTTGTGGGCTTCCGGCAACCGGTCCCAGGCGAGCTGGTAGAGGGCCGCCGGATAAGACGCGACCAGATCGGGCGGCAGCGCGTCGATGCGTCCCGTCACGAACAGGGCTGGCGTCAGCTTGGCCGCTATCAGCGCCGTCATCAGGGCCGGCAGGCGCGCATTGCCGACGCCGGCGACGAGTACTTCGGGCCGCTTGTCCTTGAGCGCGGCGACGGCCGTCTCGAGACCCGCCGGATCGAGTATGTTGTCGCGATAGGCGAGGGAGAGATCGGCGACGATCGCGGCCTCGCCCAGTCGTTGCTTCAGGCCGGCGCTGATCGTTCGGCTGACGAGTCCATCCTTCAGCCCGACGATTGCGATGCCGGCGCGATCGGTGCTGCGCAGGAACTCGGCCATCACCGGCAGCCGTTCGTCGTCCTGTGAGGCCTGCATCGTGAACACGTTTCGGTGCGGCGCGAAGATGCTGGTGATCGAGATCCCCGACAGGAAGGGAATGGCCGAGCTTTCGATCTCCCGGCCGAGCACGTCGAAGGCGGCCTTGGCGCGGGTCGAGTTGGTGAGGCCGATCAACGCCATGGTGGCGGGATCAGCGATCGCCTTGCGCAGGTTGTCGTTGGTCTTCGTCTGGTCGCGCTCGTCGTCGAGGATGACAAGCCGAACGGCACGCCCCGCGATGCCGCCCTCGGCGTTGATGCGCTGCTGCTCGAAGGTGGCCAGACGCGTGATCGCCGCAACGTCGCCCGGATCATAGCACAGGTCGCCCCGCGAGCTGACCAGCACGGCGATATCGATGCCCGGGCGGCGGACGGCGGCTTCCGCGCTGGTCTGTGCCTGGACGCCGACAGCGATCGACCAGAGCATGGCGGCCACGATCAGGCCGAGCGCGGCCAATCCTTTGGCAGTCCCAATCACATTTCGCCTCCCCGGAACACGATGTCCACACCGCGGGAGCATGACGCCCTGATGAGGCGAACCCGCGGCACGTCACGACAGCGCTCTGCGGCCGCGTGAGCCGAGCGCAGCCTTGGAGTGCAACCGTGGCGCCGGCACCCTCACTCAGCCGCCACCGTCGGCAGCACGGACTTGAGGCCGCGGGCCTCGCGCTCGCGCTTCAATTTCTCCGCGATCAGGAACGACAGCTCCAGCGACTGCTCGGCATTGAGGCGCGGGTCGCACAGCGTCTCGTAGCTCTTGCCCAGATCCGCCTCGACGATCTGCACCGCGCCGCCCGTGCATTCGGTGACGTTCTGCCCGGTCATCTCGAGATGCACGCCACCCGCATGCGTACCTTCGGCCCGGTGGATGTCGAAGAAGATCTCGACCTCCTCCTTGACGCGCTGGAAGGGCCGCGTCTTGTAGCCGCCGACCGCGGAGACAGTGTTGCCGTGCATGGGATCGCACGACCACACGACTTTCCGGCCCGACTTCTCGACGGCCTTGATCAGCTTCGGCAGATGGGCCGCCACCTTGTCGGAACCGAAGCGGCAGATCAGCGTCAGGCGGCCCGCCTCGTTCTTCGGATTGAGGATCTCGGTCAGCTTGATCAGTCCGTCGGGCTCGAGACTCGGGCCGCATTTGAGGCCGATCGGGTTCTCGACGCCACGGCAGAACTCGACGTGGGCGTGATCGGGCTGGCGGGTGCGGTCGCCGATCCAGATCATGTGCGCGGAGGTGTCGTAAAAGCGCCCCGAGCCCATCACCTCGTCGCGCCGCGTCATCGCCTGCTCGTAGCCCAGCAGCAGCGCCTCGTGGCTGGTGTAGAAGTCGGTGGTCGCCAGCTGCGGCGTGTTGCTCTGTGTAATCCCGAGCGCGCGCATGATCTCGAGCGTGCGCGAGATCTCGCTCGCCAGCGACTCGTAGGCGCGCTCGATCGGCTTGTCCTTCATGAAGTCGAAGGCCCAGCGGTTGACGTTCTCGAGGCTGGCGAAGCCGCCCTGCAGGAAGGCACGCAGGAAGTTCAGGGTCGCCGCCGACTGGCGATAGGCCTCGAGCTGGCGATTGGGATCGGGCGTGCGGGACTCCGGCGTGAAATCGAAGCCATTGATGATGTCGCCGCGGTAGCTCGGCAGCTCGACGCCGTTGAGCTTCTCGACGTTCGATGACCGGGGCTTGGCGAACTGGCCGGCGATGCGGCCGACCTTCACCACCGGAATGCCGCCCGCGAACGTCATGACCAGTGCCGACTGCAGGAACACGCGGAAGTAGTCGCGGATGTTGTTCGCCGTGTGCTCCTTGAAGCTTTCCGCGCAGTCGCCGCCCTGGAACAGGAAGCTCTCGCCCTCGCACACCTTGGCGAGGCGCACCTTCAGCGCGTTGACCTCATTTGCAAAAACGAGCGGTGGAAAGGTTCGCAGCTTGGCCTCGACCTCGGCCAGTGCGTGTGACGGCTTGGCGTAGAGCTGCCCATCGTATTCGGGAACCTGGACGACCGGCTTTGCGCGCCAGCTTTCGGGGGACCAGGGTGCAGCCATCACACGTCTCCTTGACGCAACAACTCGGGAACAGACAACGCAGGGAAGCCGTCCGGCGCCACACGGCTCCGGTCGGCGCCAACACGATCACGTATCGCATGGCACGTATCGCATGGGTGGCGAGCTTATAGGACAACTTTCGCGTGCCGGGAAGCGCGCGCGCCACGGAGTGAAACGCGCGTTCAGGGTTTCTCAACGATGCGGGAACTCGATGGTAAGCGGGCGGCCCTACTGTCCAGGCCGACGTCGACACGTTCACAGCCGCGAGCCTTGCATGACCATCCTGAAGCTTTTGTTCTCGTTCAAGGGTCGGATCAATCGCGCCACCTGGTGGCTGCTCACGCTCTCCATCGCGATCCTCAACACGATCATTGCGAAGCTGCTGTCGCCGGCCTTCCCGCCCATTCAGATCGGCGCTCAGTCGATCCATCAGGCGGATCTGATCGCGTCGACCATCACGTTCTTCCCCGTGCTCGCGATCGGCGCCAAGCGTCTGCACGACCGCAACAAATCCGGCTGGTGGCTTGCCATCTACGCGGCGCCCGCCGTGCTGGTTCTGCTGATGGCGATGATCATCGTCGCCGCGCCGGACACCGCAACGGGTCTGGTCGGTCCGCTGATCGCGACGGGCTTCGTGCTGCTCATCATGATCGTGTGGAACTTCATCGAGCTCGGCTTCCTCAAGGGCGACTCCAACGCCAACGACTTTGGTCATCCCTGGAAGATGAGCGATCTGCTCGACGGGACGGACGAGGATGCGATGCCAGCGGGCGGTGCTCGCAGCGAGACGGCGCTCGCGGCTGAACCTTCGAAGCTTGCAACCGCTTCTCGCGCAGCGCCGTCGTCGAATGCATCACCCGTCAAGGTTCGCGTTGGCAAGCCGCAAGCCTTCGGTCGCCGACCCGTCTCAGCACGCTGATCGCAGAACGTCGCGCATCACATTGCACTGCACGAAGCGAAAGGGCCGCCTCGATGGGCGGCCCTTTGCAGTGTGTGATCGATCGCGTGAAGCAATCAGGCCTTCTTCTTGGCCTTCGCCTTGACGGCGCGCTTCTTGCCGGCGACCTTCTTCACCCGGCTGCGTGCGGCCAGCGTGTTGCCGCGCAGTGTCGAAACCTTCTTGCGCGGCGCCGCGCGCTTCACCTTCTTCTTGCGCTTCTCGATGTTGCGCGGCGAGCGCGCACCACGTGCTGCGGCCATGACGTGACTCCTTTTGTTGCCGTTGCACTGGCGCTGCATCTAGTTGTCTTTTGCGATGCGTGCAAGCGAAAGCATCTTGCATCACGGTGCTGATCGACGCAGCGAGTCGACGTCGCACATCGCGTTCGCATCACTGGCGCATCACTCATTGCATCACGCTTGCATCACGAGCGCGCACTCAACGCATCGCTCAGCGCGCAATGATTTCGACAGCGAGCGGCATGCCGCCTTTTGCTCTCAGCGTCACGCGCGACACGGGCTCTGGCGCATGCACGCCATCCCATACGACACGCGCATCGCGCATGAATGTCGCGAGCAACACGATCGCCTCGATCATCGCAAAGCTCATGCCGATGCAGGTGCGCGGCCCGAATCCAAACGGCATGAACTGCGTGCGTGCGTGCAGCGCTTCACGCGCCGTCTCGAAACGTGTCGGATCGAAGCGATCGGGGTCCTCCCACAACTTGCGATGACGGTGGATGACGAAGATCGGGATCACCAGCATCGCGCCGGCGGCGAACTTCTGTCCGCCAAGCATGACGTCGCCGCGCGCCATGCGTCCCATGACGGGTGCGGGCGGATAGAGCCGCATCGCCTCCTTGATCACCTGTCGTGTCAGCACGAGCGCATCCACATGCTCGCGCGCAACCCGTCCGCTGCCGAGTACGCGGGTCGCCTCCTCGTGCAGGCGCTGCTGCCACTCCGGCGAGCGCGCCAGCAGATACAGCGCCCAGCTCAAAGCCTTGGCCGTCGTCTCGTGACCCGCGGCCGCGAACGTCAACAAGTTGTGCGCGAGTTGGGGATCGCTCATCGGCTTGGCCGTCTCGGGGTCCTTCGCGTTGCCCAATTGCGCCAACAGTCCGCCGCCGGGCCAGCCCTTCGCGCGCTCGCGCGTGACGATGCCGAGCATGGTGTCGACCAGCACCTTGGCGCTGCGTCGCATGGGCCCACGCCCCGGATGCCAGAGCCAATTGGGGAACTTTACGATCTCGTAGGCGATGTCCCAGCTCGTCCACTCGAGATAGGCGCCGATCGCCGACTTCATCACCTCGGCTTCGTCGGTGGTGGCGCCGGCGAAGATCGTCGACTGCAGAAGGTCGAAGGTCGCATCGGTCATGTCGCGGCTGATCTCGCGCACGTCGCCTTGGCGACCTTGCCGCCATGTAGCGACCATGCGCTCGCCCGCTGCCGCCATCGCCGGCACGAGGCTCGTCAACTCGCCGTGCCGGAAGATCGGCGCCGCCGTCCGCCGCTGCCAGCGCCACGCTGCACCTTCCGACGTCAGGATGCCGTCGCCGATGATCGCCTCGAAGATGCGCTTCTCGATCGGCGACTTGGGGAACTGTTCGTGATTGCCGAGCAGCACCTCCTCGACGAGTGCGGGGTCGGTGATCCACGCCATGCGTCCGCGCAGCGGGGCCGGCACCACCATCGGCTCGCGATAGACGGACTGCGGGATCGCCCGCAGCGGATTGCGCACGAACGTCGGCAGGAACCGCCACAGCGGCAACGGCGCGTCGGGGCCCCGCACAGTGGGTGGATAGAGCGCGGGCGCGTCGTCGGTGGGAGCGGCATCGGTCATCGGGGGCCTCGCTGTCGCCGTCCACATGCGCATGCGCGCAATGATCGGCTGATCAGGCTACGACGAACGACGCACGTTGGCACGGCGTTCCATCGCGCTACGCGATCAGCGCAGCAGCAGGCTGACGCCATAGCCGGGTGCGAGGAACGCGCCGGCCCAGGCCAGCGACGAGATCACGCTCGCGGGCAGGAAGTATACGAGCGGCATCTCGATCATGCCGGCCACTACGGGGAGGAACGGCCGCATGAAGCCCAGGAACTTGCCGCCGATGATCGCCAGTACGCCCCATCGCTCGAACAGCGCGATGCCCCGCTCGCGCCATCCCGCATAGCGACGGATCACGGCGAGGCTCTCGACGCGGTCCTTGTAGCGCCGCCCGAGCCAGTAGGTGACGCAATCGCCGAGCACGGCGCCGGCGGAGGCCGCAAGCCAGGTCTGCCAGAACAGTCCGCCGGCCGCGCCGTGCGCCGTGCCGACCGCGAGGAACAGCGCGCTCGACGGCACCAGCAGCGACAACCCCGGGATGCCTTCCGCAAAGCCCATCGCGAACACCGCGGGCTCCGCCAGCGCCATGTGCTCACGAATGAAGGCGATGACGGCGTTGTCGGATGATGCGGGCGGCTTGACGCTCATGGGCCGTGCCGGCTCACTTGCTGTTGCGCGGGCCCGACAGCAGGCGATGCAGCGCCCAGAAGATCAAGAGCACGATCAAGGCAATGCCGAGCCACAATGGCCAGGTCGACGCAAAACCGCCGCTGAACATGCTCGCAATCTTGAAGCGCCCATCGAGCCACGTCCACAGCTTGCCGAGGATGTCGCCGAAGATCAGAAGCACGAACGCCCACAGGAACGCCGACAGCCAGTTGGCGATCTGGAACTTGGTGCGGTCCATCTCGACGGCGCCAGCGACGATCGGCACCGACGCGCGCAGCGGTCCAGAGAACCGGCCGAGCACGATGGCCCAGGCGCCCCACGCCTCGAAGAACACCCGGCCCTTGGGCAGCAGATCGGGATGCTTGCTCAACGGCCACATCTGCGCGATCTCGGCGTGATAGTGCCGCCCGAGCCAGTACGACACCCAGTCGCCGAGCGCCGCGCCGATCGCGGCTGCCGTCATGATCAGCCAGAAGTCGCCATTGAGCCAGAACGCGCCGCTCGCGGTGCCGACGATGGTGCCGATGCCGACCAGCATCGCCCAGAACGGCAGGATCAGCGACACGAAGGCCAGCGACTCGCCGAACGCGAGCACGAACACGATGGGCGCAGCCCAGGCCTTGTGATCCCGCACGAAGGCGACGATCGAATCGCCAAGACCGTCTAAACTCATGGACTGTTACCCACCGGATTACCGCACATCCCCGTCGAACCAATCCCCGTCGGGCCGCGCCTTGTCAACGCCGATCATCGTCGAAGTTCGCCGAACTCTGTCATCGGTGCGCGCGCCTAGACCCGGCAGCGGCGCTGGATCTCGACGCTGAGTTCCTTGCCGACCTCGGTCGACAGCATGGCGCCGCGCGACACCTGCGCGGGGGTCAGGCTCGTGCCTCCCGGCCCGCGCAACACCCCTGGCCCCGCATCCGCCTCGCGACGGCCGATCGCCAACTCGTCGCAGGAAAGGTCCTTCTTGCGCGTCTTGAACGCGAACAACCGCACGCCGGACGCGTAGGCCGACGGGCTCGCGGGCTCTCGCACCCACCGCCGCTCGCGGTCCGCCATCATCGAGCGCAGCGCCGCCTGGCGCTGATCGATGCACTGCCGGCTGTCGTCGACGCAACCAAGGCCCGTCGTGGTCGAGAACGCCGGCGGCTCGTTCGAGGAGCACGCGCCGAGCAGCGCCACGAGCCCCGCGACGCCGATCAGTCTCGCCTTCTCCCACGCGTTCTGGCCCGGACGGCCCATATGCTCCCCCTTGTGAACAGCCGGCCGAGGCCATAGAACCGCGCCGTGGCGACGATGTGACGGACTGACGTCGCCAATCCGCCATAGTTCGCACACCTTTGCGAACGACCGGATGCGTCCTGTGCGCCGAGACCGGCGTTTGTCCACATGTCGTTTGTCCACGTGTTCTCGTGTCCGCTGCGGCGCCAGGCGCCGCGCCTCAACGGAGTTTCCAGATGGCCCATGCCGTACGCGTCCACAAAGTGGGTGGTCCCGACGCAATGCAATACGAAGCGGTCGAGGTCGGCGCGCCGGCCCAGGGCCAGGTGAAGCTCAAACAGCACGCCATCGGCGTCAACTACATCGACGTCTACCAGCGCACGGGCCTCTACCCGCAGCCGGGTATTTTCACGCCCGGCAACGAAGGCGCGGGCGAGGTGACGGCCGTCGGCCCCGGCGTCACCGAGCTCAAGGTCGGCGATCGCGTCGCCTATGCCGGCGCCATCGGCGGCTATGCAACAGAGCGGCTGATCGCCGCCGACCGCGTCGTCAAGATGCCCGATGGCGTCGACTACAAGACGGCCGCGGCCATGATGCTGCAGGGCATGACCGTGCGCTATCTCGTTCGCAAGACCTACAAGGTCGGCCCTGGTACGACGATGCTGTGGCATGCGGCAGCCGGCGGCGTCGGCCTCATCGCCTGCCAGTGGGTCAAGCATCTGGGCGGCACACTCATCGGCACCGCCGGCGGCGCCGACAAGTGCAAGCTCGCGCTCTCGCATGGCGCAGCCCATTGCATCGACTACGCCAAGGAAGATTTCGTCGCCCGCGTGAAGGAAATCACCGGGGCTAAGCTCTGCGACGTGGTCTATGACTCGATTGGCAAGGACACGTTCCCGGCCTCGCTCGACTGCTTGAAGCCTCTCGGCCTGTTCGTGTCGTTCGGCAACGCCTCGGGGCCGATCGAGGCGTTCAATGCCGGCATCCTCGCCGCCAAGGGCTCGCTCTACATGACGCGCCCCTCGCTCTTCCACTACACGGCGACCCGCGCCGATCTGCTCGAGACCGCCAACGATCTGTTCGATGTGGTCAAGACGGGCGCCGTGAAGATCCCGGTCAACCACACCTATGCGCTGAAGGACGCCGCGCAGGCGCACCGCGACCTCGAGGCCCGCAAGACCACCGGCTCGATCGTGCTGATGCCCTGATCAGCTCAGATCATAAATTGCACGCTTGAATTTTAAAAGGACCGCGGCTGCAGCCGCGGTCCTTCTTGTTGGTGCTGCACCACAAAAAAGTAATCCCCACCCCTCCGGGTCGCGTTACACTCTGCAGCAACATAAGGGGCGGCCTGTCCAGTGGGGCAGAGTCGCCCCGTTAAAGTTGACGTATACGTCAACTTTGAGGTATCATCCCGGGGTGCCGGCTTCGGCATCACTGGATCGTTGTAAAGAGAGGAGAGCCGCATGACTGGGCTCCTGTTCGTCGGTCTCGTGGCCGCCGCCGCTGTCGTCCTGGCGATGCGGGCTGCGCCGATCTGGCTGTGGGCTATTGTCACGGGCGTCCTGACCCTGCTCTGGCGGTCGGGCCTGATTTACGGCGATTGGATGTTTCCGGCGTTCAATTTCGTCGGCATCATCGCCTGGCTGCCGTTCCTGGCGCTCGCCGCCCTCGCCATTTCGCCGCTGCGACGCGTGCTGGTCATCGGCCCAGCCTTCGCCGCCGTCCGCAAGATCCTGCCCAAGGTCTCCGATACCGAGCAGCAGGCGCTCGAAGCCGGCACCATCGGCTTTGACGCCGAGATCTTCTCGGGCCGCCCCGACTGGGAGCGTCTGCGCGCCGTCCCCAAGATCATCCTCACGCCCGAGGAGCAGGCCTTCCTCGACGGTCCAACCGACGACCTCTGCCGGATGATCGACGACTGGCAGATCCGTCACGCCCAACGCGAGATCCCCGAGCCGATCTGGGATTTCTGCAAGCGCCACGGCTTCCTCGGCATGCTGATCTCGAAGGAGCACGGCGGCTTGGGCTTCTCCGCCCAGGCGCAATCGCTGATCCTCGGCAAGATCGCATCGCGGTCGCCCGACGTGTGCACCATCGTCATGGTGCCGAACTCGCTCGGTCCCGGCGAGCTGATCGAGAAGTACGGCACCGATGAGCAGAAGCACCACTACCTGCCGCGGCTCGCCTTGGGGCAAGAGGTGCCCTGCTTCTCGCTCACCGGCCCGACCTCGGGCTCGGACGCCGCCACCATGCGCGACATCGGGTACGTCACACGCGGCACCCACAACGGCCGCGAGACGCTCGGCATCCGCCTGTCCTGGGACAAGCGCTACATCACGCTCGGCCCCAAGGCCACGCTCGTCGGCCTCGCCTTCCGCCTGTTTGATCCCGACAAGCTGCTCGGCCAAGCCGAGGACATCGGCATCACCGTGGCGCTGATCCCGGCCAATCACCCGGGCGTCCACATCGGCCGCCGCCATCTGCCCTCGGGCGCCGCGTTCCCGAACGGTCCCAACTGGGGCACCGACGTGTTCATTCCGATGGAGTTCATCATCGGTGGCGAGAAGATGCTCGGCCAGGGCTGGCGCATGCTGATGGAGTGCCTCGCTGCCGGCCGCGCGATTTCCCTGCCGTCATCGGGTGCCGCCGGCGCCAAGGCGATGCTGCGCTTCACCACCGCCTATGGTCGCATCAGGAAGCAGTTCGGTCTCCCCGTCGCGCGCATGGAAGGGCTCGAGGAGCCGCTCGCGCGCATGGTCGAGACGGCCTACGTCAACGAGGCCGGCCGCGCCGTCACCGCCGCCATGGTCAGCCGCGGCGAGAGGCCGTCGGTGATCTCGGCGATCATGAAGTACCAGTCGACCGAGCGCCTGCGCCGCTCGGTCAACGACGCCATGGACGTGCACGGCGGCCGCGCCATCTGCGATGGGCCGTCGAACTACCTGCAGTCGGCCTATCTGATGGTCCCGGTCGGCATCACGGTCGAGGGCGCCAACATCCTGACGCGCTCGCTGATCACCTTCGCGCAGGGCGCACTGCGCTCCCATCCCTGGCTCTACAAGGAGATCCAGGCCTGCCAGGATCCCGACACCGCCAAGGGCCTCGCCGCCTTCGATACCGCGTTCTGCGGCCACATCGCCTTCTCGCTGTCGAACACCGTCGGCGCGTTCTTCCACAACGTCACCGGAGGCCTCTTCGGCAAGGTGCCGCCCGACGCCTATGGCACCGCCGAATGGTACCGCCAGCTCTGGCGCGCCTCGCGCTCGTTCGCGTTCGTCGCCGACCTCACCGTGGCGCTGCTCGGCGGCGGCTTGAAGACCAAGCAGAAGCTCACCGGCCGCATGGCCGACGCGCTCTCCGAACTCTATCTGCTCTGCTGTGTGCTGAAGCGCTACGAGGACGACGGCCGCCCCGCCAACGACCGCCACATCGTCGCGCTTGCCGCCCAGAACGGCCTCCACCGCTTCCAGGAGGCGATGCTCGGCACCATCGACAACTTCCCCGTCACCTGGGCGCGTTGGCTGATGCGGGTGGTCGTGTTCCCGCTCGGGCAGCCCTATCGCCCGGCGAGCGACCGCCTCGCGTCCCTGTGCGTGCGCCTCGCGCTCGAGCCCGGTGAGGTGCGCGACCGTCTCACCCGCTACATCTACGTCTCGAAGGACCCGAACGACCCGACCGGTCTCTTGGAGGTCGCACTCGAAAAAGTCGTCGCCTCCGAGGACGCCGAGAAGAAGCTCGAGCGCGCCATCCGCGCCGGCACCGTGCGCCGCTATCACGGCCTCGACTGGATCGGCGACGCGGTCAAGGTCGGCGTCCTCACCGCTGCCGAGGGCACGTTGCTCCGCGAAGCCGAGGCGCTCACCGCCCGCGTCATCGCCGTCGACCAATTCGACCCGGCCGAGCTGCGCCCCAACTACATGGCCCCCGGCCACAACGCGCGCGCCGCGGCGGAGTAGCAGAATTGCCCTCTCCCCATCGCCCTGCACTTGCGATGGGGAGAGGGTTAGGGTGAGGGGCGGCCGCATGCTCCGAGCTCTTCGCCGCCCCTCACCCCAGCCCTCTCCCCGTTCAAGTGCAGCGAACAGGGAGAGGGGGAAAAAGCCCCATGAACTTCCCCATCAACATCGTCTTCAAGATCCTGACGCTGATCCCCCAGCTCTACGTGCGGGATCAGAGCGAGCGCCCGTTCGCCTACGTGCGGCGAAAGTTCTGGGCGCTGAAAGAGGACGTCACCGTCTTCTCCGACGATACGCAATCAAAGCCGCTCTATCGCATCAAGGCCGACCGCATCATCGACTGGTCGGCCAACTACCGCATCGCCAACATGTCGGAGCAGCCGCTCGGCATCGTGCGGCGCAAGGGCGCCCGCTCGCTCTGGCGCGCGCATTACGAGATCCTGGTCGGCGACTTGCACGTGTTCACCGTGCGCGAGCGCAGCGCTCTCGTCCGCTTCCTCGATCTCATCATCGGCGAGATCCCGCTCGTCGGCTTGCTGTCGGGCTACTTCCTCAACCCCATGTACGACGTGACGCGCGAGGGCGGGCCTGAGACCTTCGTGATGAGCAAGAAGCGCAGCCTGCTCGAAAGTCAGTTCCAGATCGCCAAGACCGGCACGGCCACCGAAGACGAGCAGATCATCGCCACCCTCGGCCTCATGATGATCGTGTTCCTCGAGCGCAGCCGGGGGTAAGTATCCCCTCTCCCCATTGCCCTGCACTTGCGATGGGGAGAGGGTTAGGGTGAGGGGCGGCCACTTGCTGCGAGCCTCACCCCGACCCTTTCCCCGCACAAGTGCAGAGAGAGGGAGAAGCGACCAGGAGTTTGCCATGACTTCCGACCTCTCGACCCTCAAGGACTGGCGCTTCTCAGTCGACGCGCAGGGCATCGCCACGGCCACCTTCGATCGCGAGGGGCAATCGCAGAACGCGCTCGGCCGCCGCCCGCTCGAGGAGCTGATGGCGATCGTGGAACGCGTCGAGGCTGGCACGAAGGACAAATCCATCAAGGGCCTCATCATCCTGTCGGGCAAGGAGAAGGGCTTCATCGTCGGCGCCGACGTGCGTGAGTTCGAGCAATTCACCACCGAGACCGAGGTCAGCGCCGCCATTACG
>JANOJW010000068.1:0-8698 GCA_031418955.1 Hyphomicrobiales bacterium
GTGAGATAGACCGACCTCGCGGCCGGCCTTGAGTGGGCCGATCACGTCGGATCCCATGAGAACACGTCGGCCGAGCGTTCGTTCGGCGTGAAGTGGGCTTTCATCGCCGGGAGCGCGATGTCGGCGATCTTCTGCGGGGTCCAGCCGGCTTCGGAATGCACCGAGCGGACGGGGCGGTGCTGGTTGAACAGGAACAGCTCGTGCATGCGGGCGGCCATGATCTGGCCGGTGACGCCTTTCGCCAGATCCGAGACGAGGAAGATCGCCAGCGGCGCGATCTTGTCGGGCGTCATGCGCTGGATCTTCTCGATGCGTGCCTTCTGCTCGGGCGTGTCGGTGGGAATGGTGCCGATCATGCGGCTCCAGGCGAACGGCGACACGCAGTTCGAGCGCACGTTGAAGCGCGCCATGTCGAGCGCGATGCCCTTCGAGAGGCCGATGATGCCGAGCTTGGCGGCGGCGTAGTTGGCCTGGCCGAAATTGCCGATCAGGCCCGACGTGGACGTGAAATGCACGAAGGCGCCGGATTCCTGATCCTTGAAATAGTTTGCGGCGGCGCGGCTGACATAGAATGCGCCGTTCAGGTGCACGTCGATGACCTGCTTCCAGTCCTCGATCGACATGCGGTGGAAGATGCGGTCGCGCAGGATGCCGGCGTTGTTGATCACCGCGTCGATGCGGCCAAAGTTATCGACCGCGGCCTTGACGATGGCCTGGGCGGCGGCCGGCTCGGCGACCGAGTTGAAATTGGCGACGGCCTGGCCGCCCATCTTCTTGATCTCGGACACGACCTCCTCGGCCGGCGCCTGGCTGGCGCCGCCCTCGCCGTCGACCGAGCCGCCCAGATCATTGACCACGACCTTGGCGCCTTCCTTGGCGCCCAGCAGCGCCATCTCGCGGCCAATGCCACGGCCAGCGCCCGTCACGATCAGAACCTTGCCATCCATGCATCCGGCCATGCGTCGTCTCCTGCCTGCTGAGCTTCAGTTATCTACGAGCTCGGGATGCCGGCAAGCTGGCACGCCGGCCCGCCGAGCGTCAAACGGAGGCTTGGCGACGGCCGGCGACTTGCCGACAGCAGTTTGGGCGAGCAACTCGGCGCATTCGCGGCGGAAGGCCCGGAGCAGTGCGGCGTGCCGGACAAGATCGTAGCTGCCGCGGCCGGCGGCGCCGCGGCAGCGTTCCTCGCGCAGAGCACGGCGCAGCTTCGAGATCACGTGCGACGTGGCGGCGGGGCTCTGGTCTGCGAGTTCGGAGGGCCAGAGCGAAATGAGGCGCGGCAGATCGCGGAGGCGGTCGTAGGGGCGGGCGTCGACAGGGCAGGCACAGGGGCGGTGTTGGGGGCGTGGCCGGGCGAATGAGGCGTGGTCTGGCATGGGGGCTCGGGCGTCAGTCTGGAGTGAGGGGGGCTGGCACATCGTCGTCATGGCGCCAGTGTCTCACCGCCCGGAAGGGTGGGGATAAGTTTGGCCGGGCCTTCGGTGGTCGTGGTTACCTCAGGGGATAACTTCCCGTGCCCGACCCGCCGACTTGCACAGGCCGCCATTCCCGGCCATGAAGTCTGCAAAGCTCGGGACAGGTCGGAATGGCGACGGCGAGAGTGTGGGCATCGCTGGTTGGGCTCGGACTGCTGTCGCTCGCGACGGTGGCCCTGCTGCTGCCGGCAGCGGCGCAGACGCCGGCCTGCTCGCGCACGGATTTCGAGACGGTGGTCGAAGACGCGGCGACGGCGCTGCGCGATCTCAACCTCGACAACAAGCCGAAGTTCCAGGCGAGGCTCGGGGAGTTGCGCCAGAAGCGCGGCTGGACCCACGACCAGTTCCTGGCCGAGGCAGCACCCCTGGTGCAGGACCAGACGATCGCCGACTACGACACGCAATCCTCAAAGCTGCTGGATGAGATCCAGAGCGGCGGACAGGCAGGCTCGACAGGGCGGGCGCCCGATTGTGCGCTGCTGTCGGAGATTCGGGCGACGTTGAAAACACTGCTCGGCGTGCAGAAGGCGAAGTGGGCCTACATGATGACCAAGATCGACGCGGAGCTGGCGCGGTGAGCGAGGCCCGCTGGCGGCGGACGGCGCTTGGCGGCGGGGCCGGCATGTTCGTCGGCATGGGGCTCGGGCGGTTCTCCTATTCGGCGATGGTGCCCGCGCTGGTGGAGGCGGGCGAGGTGTCCGCAGTGGCGGCCGGCCGCATCGGCATGGTCAATCTTGCGGGGTTTCTCGTCGGCGCGGTGCTGTCGGTGCCGCTGGCGCAGTGGCTCGGGCGTGGGCGCGTGCTGCGGTTGGCGCTGGTCATGGCGCTGGCGGGGCTTGGCGCATCGGCGCTGCCGTGGGGCGTTGCATGGCTCACGGCATGTCGCGGGCTGATCGGGGTGGCGACGAGCCTCGTCATGGTGCTGGCGCTGGCGCTGATCGCGGAGACCGCGCCAGTCGAAAAGCGCGCGGCGGCTGCGGGCTTCGTATTCGCAGGTGTGGGGCTCGGGATCGTCACGTCCGGGGTGGTGGTGCCCCTGCTGCTGGCGCGTGGATTGGGCTCGGCGTGGCTTGGAATTTTTCTAGGCGGCCTCTTGGCCGCAGCACTGGCGCTGTGGGGATGGGCGGGAGCGCCGGATCGGCTTGTCCTGCCTAAGGAGAAGGGCAGCTACGGGAAGCCGCACGGATTGCGTTGGCTGCTCGTCGCGCACGCCTTGTTCTCGTTCGGGATCGTGCCGCACACGCTCTATTGGGTGGATTTCCTGGTGCGTGGTGTGGGCCTAGGAGCGAGCCTCGGCGGCACGCATTGGGTGATCGTCGGGGTGTTCGCCGTGCTCGGGCCGTTGGCGACGACACTCCTGGCACGCGGTCTTGGAATCGCTTGGGCGCTGGTCATTGCTTTCGTCGTGCTGGCGATCGGCGTGGGCCTGCCAGGGCTCATAGCTTCGACGACGGGGTTGATCGCATCGTCGATGATCTTCGGCGCGCAGCCGGGCCTGTCGAGCCTGATGGCGGCGCGGGCGCGTGAGCTCAGCGGCCCCGAGGCGATGAACAGCGTGATGCGGCTGATGATCATTGCCAACGCGCTGGGCGGCGTGGCCGGTGGCCTCATCGTGCCATGGGTGTTCGGGTCGGAGGCATTCGGGGCGGCGGGAGATCATGCGCCGCTGTTCCTGCTCGGGGCGGCAGCGCTGGCGGCAGGTGCGGTGGTGGCGGCATGGCCGCGGCGGGACGAGGCACGGGCCGCGAAGTGAGGCGCTTGGCCGCGATCAGCAACAGGTTCCATGCCAGCGTGACGGATAACCCTAAGCCGAGCGCCACGGGCACGCCGACCCGGTGAATGATCACACCGATCAGCGTGAACGCCGCCACCATGCCGACGAGCCCGCCCAGCGTGTGGGCGAACAGCGCCGCCGTTGCAGCCCCACCGATGCGCGGGTGCAGGATCAGCATCAGGCTCGACATCAGAACCGGCAGCACCGAGAAGATGCCGGTCAGCTGCGGCGGCATTCTCGCCGAGGCCCAGATGATGCCTCCCGCGGTCAGCGCGACGAGGCCCGCCCGCAACGGCAGGTCGATCCACTTGCGCTCGGCCTTCTTCATGGCGATGCCGCGGGTGAAGCCGCGGGCGAGCGTCACGGACGCGAAGTAGATCGGCGTCACGAACAGCAGCGCCTCGACCAGTGTCCAGGTGTTGGCGTGGACGATCAGCGCGCAGGCAGCCCACGCGGCGAGCGAGATGCCGAGGCAGGTGGGGGCGCCGAAGCGCCGCGCGACGAGGCAATAGGCGAGGCAGAACACCGGCGTCGCGCCGCAGATGGCGAGGCTGCCGATTGCCGCGGCCGCGATGTAGTCGGCGTCGTGCTGCAGCGCCAGCATGAAGTAGACGGGGCCGGTGTAGAGCGGCAGCGAGGCGACCATGGCGCCCAGAAACGGCCCCAGCCGCTCGGCCAGCGTCGTCACCAGCATGACGAACGCCGCGATCAGCGCCACCCGGGCAATGAGCCAGAGCGCGGGATCGGCGGCCAGATGATGGAGCGCGTCAGTCACCGGCGCAGGATAGGCGGGCTGGCTCCGTGGTTCAATGTGGGCGTCGGCACGAGACCCGTTGCCCGCGAGTTCCGGTTCTGGTCCGACCACGACTGCCCGTCAGAAGTGGTCCCAACCCTCGTAGGGCAGATCGATCGGTCGGCCGTCGAGGCCGACGATGACGAGGCCGGGCGCGACCGTCATCTTCCCGATGCAGGTGACTGGGATGCCGGCGAGGGAGGCTGCGTGCTCGAGCGCCTCGCCGCGACCGGCGCGCACGGTGAACAGGATCTCGTAGTCGTCGCCTGCGCTGACCGCAGCGCGCCGCCAGGGGTAGCTACGACTGGCATCGGCGTCGGCCTTGCGCAGCGGCTCCGACAGCGGCAGCCGCGCCAGATCGATCGAAGCGCCGCAGCCACTGGCGCGGACCATGCGGCCCAAGTCCTTGGCGAGACCGTCGGAGATGTCCATGGCGGCGGTTGCATGGTTTCGCAGCGCGTGGCGCAGGAGCAGGCGCGGTTGCGGCCGCAGGAAGCGCGAGAGAAGATACGCGATCGCGTCGTCGCTGAAGCCGTTGGCCTGCGCGACGTCACGCGATTTCAGGATTTCGAGGCCGGCCTTGGCGTCGCCCAGCGTGCCCGAAACGTAGACGAGATCGCTGGGCTGCGCGGTGCCGCGACGGATCATGGTGCCAGCCGGCACTTCGCCGAAAACGGTGATCGAGACGGTGATGGGGCCCGGCCGCTTGTCGGTGTCGCCGCCGATCAGATGCAGGCCGAATTGCGCTTGCGCCTCGGCGAGACCTTGCGCGAAGCGGCGCATCCAGGGCTGCGTGGGGGCTTGCGGGAAGCTCAGCGCCATCAGGTAGGCGCGCGGCTCGGCGGCTTTCGCGGCGAGATCCGAGACGTTCACCGCGAGCGCCTTCCAGGCGATGTCCTCGGGCGCATCGACGGGGAAGAAATGCACGTCGGACGCGATGGGGTCGGTCTTGACGATGAGGTCGTGGCCGGGCGTCGGCGTGAACGCAGCGCAGTCGTCCTTGAGGCCGAAGGCGCCGGCGTAGCCTGAGGCAAGCGGCGCCAGATAGGTCTGGATGATGGCTTCCTCGGTGCGCAGGTGCGGGTCGGGATCCTGGGTCATCGAGCGAGCTTATAGCCGATTGCGATACCGAGCAAAAATGCTGTCAGACATGACGCCCCGACCCGCCCCGGCCCTTCGACACATAGAGGTTCGCGGCTTCGTACCGGGTGCCAAGGTCGCCAAATACGCCGGCACCAGAATTGACTGAAGCGGGTGATCAAGCCTTGCCGAGCCGCGCGACCAACTCTGTGCGGACGGTCATCTGCTCCGGCGTCCATGTGGCGACCTCCGAGGCGACGAGGCAGGCCTCCGAATTCAGGATCACGCCGTCCTCGAGCACCCGCAGCCCGTTGGCGCGCAAGGTCGAGCCGGTCGATGTGATGTCGACGATCAGCTCGGCGGTGCCCGCCGCCGGCGCGCCCTCGGTGGCGCCCAGGCTCTCGACGATGCGGTAGAGCGTGACGGCGTCGGGCGAGCGCGGACCGCCACCGAACCGCTCGCCCGCAAAGAAGCGCCGCGTCAGCCCTGTGTACTTCGTCGCGACGCGCAGGCGGGTGCCGTGGCGGCGGCGATAGAGCACGGCTGCCTCCTCGAGGTCGGCCATGGTCGCAACGTCGATCCAGAAATCAGGCACCGCGACAACCACGTCGGCGTGCCCGAAGCCGAGCTTCGCTTCGATCGCCACCCGGGCGTCGGCATCGGGGATCGTCTCGCGCACGAGATCTTCGCCGGTGACACCCATGTGCACGTCGCCCGCGCGCAGCAACACCGCGATCTCGGCTGCCGACACGAACGTAACCTCGACGCCGCCGACGCCGGAAATCGTGCCGCGATAACCGCGCCCGTCGCCGGCCTTGGCGAGCGTGATGCCGGCGCGCTGGAACGCGGCCATCGATTCCTCCATCAGGCGGCCCTTCGACGGGACCGCCAGCGTGAGCGCGCTCATGGCCGGCCTCCGCGCACCGCCAGCAGCAACCGCTCGGTGTGGATCGCCGAGCCGACGGCTGGGACTTTGACGCTGCCGCTCATGGCCTTGACCAGCGTATCGTAGCGACCGCCGCCGCCAATCGGCGTCGTCTCCCCGATCGAGGGCGACAGGATCTCGAACACGAACCCCGTGTAGTACTCGAACGCACGACCGAAGCCTGCCGAGAATTGCGCCTGCGTGAGGTCGATGCTCTCCTCCGCCGCCAACCGAAGGCGGCGCTCGAATGCGTCCAAGGCGGGCTCCAGCGTGATCCCGTGTGGACGCAGCAATGCGCGGATCGCCGGGGCTGCGTCTTTCGCCGCCGATTGCAGCCCGAGATAGGCCTCGAGCAGCTGCGCATCACGCTCGCCGAGCGGGGCCGTGTTGGCGTCGTCGAGCTCGGAAACGATCTGCTCCGTGATCTCGGCGAGCGTTCGCGTGCCCATGACGTCCGCCCCGCGGTTGGAGACGAAGTCGGCGACAATGCCCTCCGCAGTCTCGGCGGTTGCCGTGCCGATCGCTTTCAGCAACGACTGCGGCACGCTCGAGCGCGCTCCCGTTGCGCGGGTCAAGCGCTGGAGCTGGGCGCGGAACGCGTCGGGTCGCCAGAAATGGTGCGTGAGCCGCGCCCGCCAGCGGTCGGGCATCTCGATTGCCACGAGCAGCGCCTGGAAGATGCCGAGGTCGCCGATGCGCAACCGAAATGCGCGCAGGCCCGCGGCGCGCACGGCTTCCACCGACAGCGCCAGAATTTCTGCCTCGGCCCGTGCCGGATCGTGCGCGGCAAAACTCTCGATGCCGGCCTGCCGGATTTCGCGCGGTCGCGTCAGGCTGTCGCCGCCCGGCTGGTAGCGGAACACGACGCCGTCATAGGCGAACCGCGCCGGCGCACTCGTTTCGCCATGCCGCTGCAGGTAGACCCGGCACGCAGGGATCGTGAGATCTGGACGCAGACACAGCTCCGCGCCATCCGGGTCGGCGAACACGTAGGTGCGCGCCCGCAGGTCCTCGCCGATCAGGTCGAGGAACACGCCGGCCGGCTGGATCATCGGCGGCGCGATCGGCTCGAAGCCGGCGGTGACGAACATGCCCATGATGATACCGGCCTGCCGGTCGAGCGCCTCGATCCAGCGGGCGGACTGCGGCAGCTCGGCGGGCAGGTTGTCGTTTGAGGGCGGGCGGTTCGCTGGCATCAGCGGTCAGGCCCCGTACCGCGCGAGGATGTCCTTCACCGCCGCAACGAGCTTGTCCTCGCTGACCGACATCTGCGCTGGCCGTGCAGCCTTCCATTCGGCGTTGTCCTTGATGGTCTCGGACTCCTTGCGGCCCTGGATCAGGTCCTTGATCTGCACCTCGCCCTTGGCGCGCTCGTCGGAGCCCTGGATCACCACGCACGGGGCGCTGCGGCGGTCGGCGTACTTCATCTGCGCCTTCATGCCCGACGTGCCCAGATACATCTCGGCGCGAACGCCCGCCTGACGCAACGCCGTCGCCATCTTCTGGTAGCGCGGCAACTCGGCCCGATCCATCACCAGCACGACCACAGGACCAAGCGTGCCAGCTGTTTTGCCGGCACCGACGATGCCCATCGCCGATTGCAGTCGCGACAGTCCGAGTGAGAACCCGGTCGCGGGCACGCGCTGGCCGGTGAAGCGGGCGACGAGATCGTCATAGCGACCGCCGCCGCCGACCGAGCCGAAGCGCACGGTCTGCCCGTCCTCGTTCTTCACCTCGAACGTAAGCTCGGCCTCGAACACCGGCCCCGTGTAGTAGTCGAGCCCACGCACGACGGACGGGTCGAATGCGATGCGCCGTACATCGTAGCCGGCGGCCCGCACCAGCGCCTCGATCTCGCGGATCTCCACAAGGCCCTGGTCGGCGAGCGCCTGGCCCGCAACCAGCGGCGCAACCCGCGAGGCCGGATCGCCGGCCGCACCATTTGCCGCCTCCAGGAAGCCGACGACCGTGCGGATCGCGTCGGTCGCAAGATCAGCGCCAGCGGTGAAATCGCCCGACTCGTCCCGGCGGCCCTTGCCGAGCAGCAGCGACACGCCCGGCGACCCGAACTTGTCGAACTTGTCCATCGCCCGCAGCACGGTGAGGCGTTTGCCAGCGTCCGCATCGGAGGCCGGATCGATACCGATCTTGGCCAGCAGCCCGTCGAGCAGCTTGCGATTGTTGATCTTGATCTTGAACTGGTCGGCGGGGAGGCCCAGCGCCACGATCACGTCGGCCATCAACATGGCGGCTTCCGCGTCCGCCGCCACGCTCTCGGTGCCCACCGTATCGGCGTCGCACTGCATGAACTGGCGGAAGCGGCCGGGCCCGGGCTTCTCGTTGCGCCACACCGGCCCCATGGCATAGCGCCGGTAGGGCTTGGCCAGCTTGTCGCCCATCTCCGCGACATAGCGGGCGAGCGGCGCCGTCATGTCGTAGCGCAGCGACATCCATTGCTCGTCTTCATCGGATATAGAAAACACGCCGGCGTTCGGCCGGTCCTGGTCGGGCAGGAATTTTCCCAACGCGTCGGTGTACTCGAAAGCCGGTGTCTCCAGCGGCTCATAGCCGTAGCGCTCATAGACGTCGCGGATGACGCTGAGCATGCGCGTCATGGTGCGCACGTCGTCGCCGGCGAGGTCCTGGAACCC
>JANOJW010000069.1:0-11825 GCA_031418955.1 Hyphomicrobiales bacterium
GTAGGGGAACATCACGTTGAAGCCGTCGCAGGCCTCGGCCTCGAGCCAGGCCTGCATCTCGTCGGCGATCATCGCCGGCGTGCCGACCATGCCGAGCCCGCCGTAGCCGCCGAGCCGGTGCGCGAGTTGGCGCACGGTCAGTCCGTCACGCTTGGCGATGGCGATTGCCCGTTCGCGACCGCTCTTCGTCTGATTGGTGTCGGGGATCTCCGGCAAAGGTCCATCGGGATCGAACCGGCGCGCATCGGTGCCAAGTGCGATCGACAGCGCGGCAATTGCGCTCTCCTCATGCACCAGGCTGTCGAGCAGCGCCCGCTTGTCACGCGCCTCGGCAATCGTCTCGCCGATCACCACGAAGGCGCCGGGGAGGATCTTCAAGTGCTCACGCGGCCGGCCGAGTTTGTCCATGCGCGTCCGCACGTCGGCATAGAAGCGCCGGCCGTCCTCGAGCGGGCCGCCGGCTGCAAACACCATCTCGGCGGTCTCTGCTGCGAGCTGGCGGCCAGCGTCGGACGCGCCCGCCTGCACGATCACCGGCCAACCCTGCACAGGGCGCGCGATGTTCAACGGCCCGCGGACCTTCAGGAACTCGCCATCATGGTCGATGCGGCGCATGCGGGCTGGATCGAAGTAGACGCCGCTGTCGACGTCGCGGACGAAAGCATCGTCCGCAAAACTGTCCCACAGGCCGGTCACGACGTCGTAGAACTCGCGCGCCCGCCGGTAGCGGACGTCATGCTCCATCTGGTCGTCCATGCCGAAGTTCTGCGCGGCATCCGGGTTCGAGGTGGTGACGATGTTCCACCCCGCACGCCCGCCAGAGATGTGGTCGAGCGAGGCGAAGCGCCGCGCGATGAGGTACGGAGATTCGAAGGTCGTCGAGGCGGTGGCGATGAGGCCGATGCGCTCGGTCATCATGGCGAGTGCGGGTAGCAGCGTCAGCGGGTCGAACGAGGTGGTGGTGGCGCTGCGCTTCAAGGCCTCCATCGGCATGTTCAGCACGGCCAGATGGTCAGCCATGAAGAAGGCGTCGAAGCAGCCGCGCTCGAGCGTCTGGATGTATCGGGTCAGCGCCTGCAGGTTGAAGTTGGCGTCCGGCGTGCCGCCCGGATAGCGCCAGGCGGCGGTATGAATGCTGACCGGCCGCATGAAGGCGCCCAGATGCAGCTGGCGACGTTGGCGCATGGCTTGCCTTCCGCTCATGTGATTTTTCGCGATCCTACACCGGAAGGGACGGCGACGGCCAACTCATGGCGGCCATCTGCGAGCCTCATGTCGGGCCCGATGGCGCGACGGGAGCGATTGCCATAGGCTGTTGGTCGAGAAATCCGCAAGCTGAGGAGTAAACCACCATGGCTGTCGTCGAAACCGAGAAGCACGCCCAGGTGCTCGTCGTACGCATGAACCGGCCCGAGCGCCTCAACGCGCTCAGCACCCAGATGCGCACCGAACTCGCGAAAGCGTGGACCATGTACCGCAACAGCCGCGAGTTCGAGGTCGCGATCTTCACCGGCACGGGTCGCGGTTTCTGCGCCGGCGAGGACATGAAGGAGACGCTCGTAACCAAGATTCCGGGCGGCACGAAGCTCGACATCGAGGATCCCTACCGCCACGGCCAGCTCGAGAAGCCGGTGATCGCGGCGGTGAACGGCTTTGCCATGGGCGGAGGCTTCATGCTGGTCGAGATGTCGGACCTGCGCGTCTCGGTGCCCGACGCCGTGTTCGAAGTCTCGGAGGCGAAGCGCTGGCTGCTCGGCGGCTACAATCACGGCCACTTGGCCAACCTGCCCTATCCGATCGCCATGGAGATGGCGTTGGGCTTCCGCTTCACCGCCGAGCGCTTCTACCAGATCGGCTTCCTCAATCGCCTGGCGCCTCAGGACCAGCTGATCCCGACCGCGCTGCAAATGGCCGAGCACCTGCTGACCCTGCCGCCAGCGTCCCGCGTCAACACCGTGCACATGATGCGCCAGATGCGGCCCGAACCTACGCCAGCGCAAAGGGCGCTCGCCGCCAAGCTGCACGACCACGGCGACAAGGGAGATCTGATGGAGTCGCGCGCCGCTTTCGCCGCCAAGCGCAAGCCGCAGTTCAAAGGCTGGCACAACCCCGACGACCGCTACAAGCTTCCCAAGATCGAGGGGTGATGGCGGTGAAACCGTAGGGCGCAGTCACGGAGGATCACTATGCTGACGGTCCACACCCTCAACGACCGCATTCGCGCCCATTCCAGCAATGCCGCGCATGGCGTCGAGATCCCGGCCAACGCCCGGATCCTCTACTGCAACGGGCAGGTTGGCGCGCGACTTGACGGCATTGTTCCCGAGGCGCCGCATGAGCAGATCGAGTTGATCTTCGAGCGCATCGGGCTGATCCTCGCGGCGTCCCGGATGACCTTCGCAGACGTCGTGAAGCTCACCGTCTACATGACCGATAAGTCGATCCTTGACAGCTATCTGCGTGTTCGCGAGCGCGTTATGGGCCGGCACAGCCCGCCGGCGACGCTTCTGGTGGTCGTCGGATTTCCACGCGACGGTATCCAAATCGAGATCGAAGCTATTGCAGCGAAAGCCGACTAGCCACGCACCACGCGGACCCACTCACTTCGCCTCCGGCAGCCACCGCCGCGGAGTTTCGCGCTTATCGTCGTAGGCAGCCTCGAACACGGGCGCCGCGAGCGTCGCCATCACGTGCAGCGTGGCAGAGCCGACATTGACGAAGCCATGCTTGCGGCCGGCCGGCACGATCATCGATTGACCGGGCCTGAGCCGCGTGCGCTCGGCCTCGACCCACACCTCCGCCTCGCCTGCGAGCACGGTCAGGATCTCCTCGACCGCATGGAGATGCGCCGGTGCGCCCAGCCCCGGATCGCACCACTGCTCGAACACGCAGAGCTGCGTCGCGCCGTTCGCGCACGAGGCACGCATGCGGGTGAGGACACCGGGGCGCCATTCGTCCTTCGGCTGGGCGTTGTGGTCGACGGTATTGAGGGGCATGGGCAATCCTCCAGCGCACCGCTCATCCACGGCGCTCACGCAGTTTCTCGAACCACTCCGCGGGGCCGAGGCGGCGCATCACAGTGTGCCACTCGGCGGCGCGTTCGGCGAGCCAGGCGTTGTGCGGCGCCGAGGGCAAGGCCTGCGTCCACTTCACGAGGCCACCGGAGTTCACGACCAGCAGCGTCACGGCGACGACACCCAGAATGATCGCGACATCGCGCGCGCGGCCGGCCCGCATGCTGCGCTCGAGTTCCTCGGTGCCGATCGGGCCATCTGCGTCGTCGCGCTCGCGCTGCATGAAGCACCTTAGAACTGGAAGTAGATGAAGGCCGCCGTCTCGTCTCCGCCAATAAGCTCGACCACGAGCAGGACGAGTGCTGCGAGCAGCCCGACCACCACGACAGGCAGGCGCTGGTAAACTCGGTCGAGCCGCTCGATCAGGTCCGGCGGGGTGAACTGGATGGCAAGGCCGAACGCGATCAGGCCGATGAGCCACGGCGAGACGAGCGTGGTGGCCGTCTCTGGTCGCGCCAGGGCGCCGAGTAGTTCTGTCGCGCGCGCCACGTTCTCTGCGCGAAAGAAGATCCAGCAGAAGCAAACGAAATGGAAGATCAGCGCGACGGCCAGCGCGCGACGCCAGCGCGGGCGAGGTGTGGCAAGCGCCGCGTTGCGCGCAGTGCCCTCCAGCATCCGCTCGGCCGCAAGCCACGCGCCGTGCAACGCGCCCCAGATGACGAACTTCCACGCCGCACCATGCCAGATGCCACCGAGCACCATGGTCAGCATCAGGTTGCGATAGGTTCTCCACCTGCCGCCGCGATTTCCCCCGAGCGGCACGTACAGATAGTCCCGCAGCCAGCTCGACAGCGACATGTGCCAACGCCGCCAGAAGTCAGCGAGCGTTTCCGCGCGATAGGGCTGGTTGAAGTTGCGCTGGAAGCGATAGCCCAGCAGCGCCGCGATGCCGATCGCGATGTCGCTGTAGGCCGAGAAATCGCAGTAGATCTGAACCGCGTAGCCGTATACGGCGGCCAGCGCATCGAGCGTGCCGTACGAAACCGGATCGAAGAATACCCGGTCGACGAGGCCGACCGCCAGCCAGTGCGCGACCACGGCCTTCTTGAACACGCCCCACAGGATCAGCATCACGCCGAGGCCGACGAACACGCGGTCGGGCCGCGGGGGCCGCTCGAGTTGCGGCAGGAAGCTCGCCGCGCGCACGATCGGACCCGCGACCAGATGCGAGAAGAACGAGATGAAGAACAGCACATCGATCAGCGGCCGCGCGCGGTCGAGGTCGCCGCGGTGCAGGTCGACGATGTAGGAGATGCCCTGGAAGGTGAAGAACGAGATGCCCACGGGGAGCAGGATTTCCATCAGCGGGATCTCGCGCGCGAGGCCCGCTGTGCGCAGCAGCGCGTTCATCTCGGTCGAGAACCAGCCATAGTACTTGAAGACGCCGAGCAGCAGCAGGTTGGCGGCGACGCCGACGCTGACCCAACGCACCTGCCCTGGCGTGCCGCGCGCCGTCTCGATCAGGCGGCCGGTGCCCCAGTTGAGCAGCACGCTGCCCGCCAACAGGAATGCGAACCGCCAGTCCCAGAACGCGTAGAACACATAGCTCGCAACAATGATGACGAGCTTGTGCAGCGTGTGCTGGCGCATCCATACCGCGATCCAGGCGTGCGGCCACACGACCAGGAAGAACAGCAGGAAGGCGAGCGTGGGGAACACCATCGCTCAGCGCCCAGGCTTTGATTGCGGCAGAGGCAACGGCGCAGCCCCAGGCGCAGGATAGCCGGTCATGATCAGCTCGTGCAGCCGGTCGGCTGTCTGCGCATATCCCTCCTGCTTGAGGTGCACGCGATCCTTGTGCGCGAGGCCTTTGCGCGTCCACGCGTCCGCGCCGCATTCACCCCCAAACAGCGTGCCCCAGTCGAAGAACGCGACCCCGAGCCTGGCGGCGACCGACGCTTGGGCCTCGCGCACGAGCGGGATGGCGGCCGGCGTATGCCAGCGGCACAGCGCACGATCCTGGGCCCCGAGCATTTGGTCGTAGCGCGCGCGCTCGGAGGCCGACAGCGGCGTGCACGGTGTTGCCGGCGGCGGCTCCTGCGGTGGCCAGGCCGATGCGATCGCACCGATCCGCACGGAGAGGCGCACGAGCAGACGCTGCGGCGGCGTCGGCGCTGTGGCCGCGCGCTTCTGCAGCGCCGCGATCGGCGGTGCGGGTGGCAGGCAGTAGCGCGGGAAGCGGTTGGCGTCCGGTGGCCCGACGATCACCAGGTCGGCGTCGGGCGCGGCGGCCCGCAACGCCACGATCCGCCGCTCGAACTCTGCAGCGTAGCCAGACGCGATGCGCTCGGCCGGCGCGAACCCCTCGTTGGTGCCGAAGGCGACGATGATCAGCGCCGGGTCGAGCGCCTTTAGTTCGGCGCGCACGGTCTCCGCATGCCAGCGGCCCATGATGCCAATTTGCGCGCCCGGGGATCCGAGATTGGCCACCACGACACCGCGGTCGCGCGAATAAACGGTGATGCTCGACAGATCGACGGGGCCGTCGCCCGTGGGGCGCAACTCGATGCGGCGGGCCGGAGGGTCGAGCGAATTATTGCTCGTCCGATAAGGGAGATCGGCTGGACCCATCATGCTCAGACGGCTGCGCAGGCCACCCTCGGCGTGCACCTCGAGCGAGCCGCCGTCGGGACGGCCGCGCCAGCCGAACCGCAGCGTCGCGATACCGGCGCCGGACCGGTCCTCGATGACGATGACGTCCTCGGGTTTGCTGCCGCGCATGACACTGCCGGTGATGCCGAAGGCCACCGCATCGGGCGCTGACTTGTTGCTCGTGAGCAGCTGCCAACCGGCTGTCTGCGTCACCGTGATCTGGTAGGGACGATAATAGGCGTGGGGAACGCCGGGGGGAAGGAAGCCGCGTCCGCCGTTGCCGAAGCGGTCTTGCAGCAAGCTTCGCAGCCGTCCCGAGATGTGATCGCTGGCGGTGTGGCTGTCGCCGATCTGGAGCACGGTGACTAAGTCGCCGCGCCCTGCCTCGAGCTCGGCGAGCTTGGTGTGGAAACGGGCCACCGGCTCTCCCGCCATGGCCGGCGCAGCAACACCGGCGAAAGCGAGCAGCACCGAGAACGCAAACCAACTCGTCCACTGTCGGTCGAGGATGGGAGCCACGGTCACTCGCCCGCGGCCAGTTGCTTCAGGTGCGGCGAGGCCTCGCGCAGCTTCTTCAGGATCAGATCGGCGAACAGCTCGTAGGCTGGTTGCTCGAAATGCACGCCGTCGCCGGCCCGCATGGCGCGCATCTGGCCCGAGAGATCCTTGAAGTGCGCGAGATAGGCGCCCATCGCATCGCCGGTCACCGGCGCCGTCTCGATCAGATGCACGTGCGGACGGCCCTTCGCTGCATCCGTCACGATTCCATTGATCAGGCGGGCGTCCTCGGTCGCGTCCTTTGCACGCATGACGGGCAGCTGAATCCAGATCACCGGCACGCCCTTGGCACCGGCGTGATCCATGAAGCGCGCCACCCGTTCGCCGTAGAGCTCGATCCATCCTGGCGTGCGCAACAGCGACCTCGGCTTGCCGTCGACGAAAATGGTGCGCCGGTCGTTGGCGCCGACCATCATCACCACGGCATGCGTTTCGCCGGCGCTCAGCGCCTTGTCCAGCATGTCGATCAGGTCGCCGCCGGTGAAACCCACCGAGTTTTTGGCGCCGCGGAAGATCTTGTACCGCTTGTCCTTGTGCACCGAACGCTGCAGCCCGCCCCACATACCGTCGGCGAGACTGTCGCCGACCACGGCAATGGTCGCAGTCGTCCCGGTCCGCGTCTCGGCGCGAGCCGGCGACATGGCAACGATGACTAGCGCCAGCAGCGCCGCCGCGAAGCGAAATACAGACACGATTTTCAACCCGCTGAACAGGAACGAACGGCCGTGGCCGGGCCATCGTTAACCTTAGCCCGGTCGGCGGGTAAGGACCAAGGCGAATTCGGGACGGGCACACACGAGCGTCACACCGCCCGCATCATGAACACGCTGAACGGGTCTTCGGTGTAGCCCTCGAACGGCCTACAGCGCGTGAAGCCCGCGGACTCGTAGAGCGTCAATGCCGGCGCGAAGGCCGCCGCCGAGCCGGTCTCGAGCCACAGGCTCGTCATGCACCGCGCCCGTGCCTCGGTCAGGATATGGTCGAGCATCGCCCGGCCGACGCCCTGGCCCAAATATGCATCGGCGACACGCATCGACTTGATCTCGCCGCGCTCCGCATCGAGCGCCTTCAGCGCGCCGCAGCCGGCGATGTAGTCGCCGATCCACGCCGACCAGAACGTGACGGCCGGGTCCTTGAGCTTATCGATGTCGAAGGCATGCACGCTCTCCGCTGGAGAGGTCTCGTGCATGCCCGCGAGATGGCGCGCGATCAGCGCCTGCACCGGGGCCCCGGAGAGATCGTCGGCGCGGATGACGACGCGCTCGCTCACGCGCCGCTCTCCCTCCCGGCTCACGCGCCGCTCTTGGCGAGCTTGGCGAGGTCGTCGGTGACCGTCGCCAGTGCATTCGCATAGCGCTCGGTCGCCTCGTCGGCCTCGCCCCGCGTCATCGACAGGGGCGGCGAGAACGACGTTACTTCCAGATAGGGCAGCGCGCGGGAGAGCACACCGTACTCGAACGCCTTGGCGGCGACCACACGGTGAGGGCTGGTCTTGGGATCGAAGAAGCGCTTCGTCCCTTTGTCGGCGACGAACTCGGCCGCGATCATCTGCCCGACGCCGCGCACATCGCCAATGAACGGGTTGGCGCCGATCCGCTCGCGCAGGATCTTCAGGAAATAGGGGCCGACCTCGGCCGCCTGCTGCACGAGGCCCTCGCGCTCGATGATGTCGATGTTGACGAGCCCGAGCGAGGCGCCAACCGGATGTCCCGAATAGGTGAATCCGTGCATCACCGGACCGAACTCGGGCGACGCGCTGGCCAGCACGTCCCAGATCTTCGACGAGATGACCGACGCCGACACCGGGAAGTAGGCGCTCGTGATGCCCTTGGCCAGCGTCACGATGTCGGGCTTCAGCGGCATGCCGCCGGTTGCGAACCAGTGGCCGGTACGGCCGAAGCCGGTGATCACCTCGTCGGCGACGAACAGGATGTCGTTGGCCTCGAGCACCTTCTGAATGCGATCATAGTAGCCTTTGGGCGGGATGATGACGCCGCCCGTGCCCATGATCGGCTCGGCGATGAAGGCGCCGATGGTATCGGCGCCCTCACGCCTGATGACGTCCTCGATCTCGGCGACCATGCGGTCGCAGAATTGTGTCTCGGTCTCGCCGGGCTTGCCGAACCGGTAGTAATGCGGACACGAGACGTGGATGACGTCGTGCATCGGCAGGTCCCAGGCCTTGTGATAGGCCGGGATGCCGGTGAGGCTCGCCGCCGCGAAGGTGAGGCCGTGATAGGCGCCCTGGCGCGAGATGAACTTCTGCTTCTTCGGCTTGCCGCGAATGAAGTTGTAGAGCCGGACCAGCTTGTAGTTGGTGTCGTTGGCGTCCGACCCGCCCATGCCGAAGAACACCTTCGACATCTGCGGTGCGCCGGACTTCTCCTGGAACAGCTTCAGCACCCTCTCGGCGAGCAGGATCGCTGGCTCGTTGGAGGCGCCGCCGAAGATGTGGTGATAGGCGAGGCTTTCAACCGCCTTCTTGGCTGCCTCCGCCATCTCCGGATGGCCATATCCGATATTGACGCACCACAGGCCCGCGCCGCAGTCGATGATGTCGCGGCCCGTCTGGTCGCGGATGCGCACGCCACGCCCGTCCGAGAAGATCACCGGGCCCTTCTTCAGGTGGTCGGCGATGGAGGTGTTGGGATGGAACAGGCTCTCGCGGTCGATATCCTCGAGCGAGAAGTTGCGTTGGGCGTCTTCCATCGGCATCGGGGCCTCCCTAAGGTCTAGTCGAGTGTGCGGCGTTGTTCGCATCATTTCCGATTGCCCGGCCGACGGCAAGCCAATCCGCCCGCCTGGCCACACCTTGTCGTCTGGGCGCCTCCAACGCCTGTCGCGCCTGCCTGGACGGACCGCACGGTCCCGTGCCAGACTTTCCGGGCCAGTCTAGTTCGCCCGGGGGGTGCGGTCGCATGCTGAAGGATCGCTATGACAATCCGCTGACCACATCGTCGGCCGCGGCGCGCGATGCCTACGTCGAGGGCATGGATCTGCTGCTGTCGGCGAATGCGGGAACGGAAGCCTCCTTTCGCACCGCTATTGCCGCCGACGATGGGTTCGCGCTCGCACATATCGCGCTTGCCCGTACGCTGCAGATCGCGGGGCGCGGCAACGAGGTGAAGGCACCGCTAGCGCAGGCGCAGGAGCTGTCTGGCGGCACCACGGCTCGCGAGCAGAGCCAGATTGCCATGTTTGCGCTGATCCTCACCGGACAGGGTGCTGCAGCGCTCGAGTGGATCCGCGACCACATCAAGTCCTGGCCACGCGATGCGATGGCGCTGGCGCCGGCGACGAGCGTGTTCGGGCTGATCGGCTTCTCCGGCAAGGCTGGGCGTGAGCAGGAGCAGCTTGCCATTCTCGAGCCGCTCGCCTCCACGTATGGTCGCGATTGGTGGTTCCAGACGGTGGTGGCCTTCGCCGAGATCGAGCTTGGGCACATCGAGCGCGGGCGGGGCAACATCGAGGCTGCCCTGGCGCAGTTTCCGCGCAATGCGCATGCCGCACACATCAAGGCGCATTGCCACTACGAGGCGGGCGAGCGCGCGGGCGGTCTCGCGTATCTGAGCGACTGGGCGCGCGACTATCCACGTGACGGCCAGATCCACTGTCACGTGAGCTGGCATCTGGCGCTGTGGAACATGGAGACGGGCAACAGCCGCGAGGCTTGGGCGATCTATACGCGGGACATGCATCCAGGTGCGGCCTGGGGACCGCAGCTCAACGTGCTGACGGACTGCGCGGCGTTCCTGCATCGCGCCGAAATCGCCGGTGAGCCGCGCCGGGCAGAGCTGTGGCGCGACCTTTCCGCGTATGCCTCGACGTGGTTCCCCAACTCAGGCGTTGCCTTCGCCGACGTGCATGCGGCGCTGGCCCATGCGATGGCCGGCGATGGGGCGGCGCTCGTCAAGCTGACGACTGAGGCGAAGGGGGCGGCGGCGGATATGGTTGCACCTGTGGCGCGGGCGTTCGGGGCCTATGCGCGCGGCGACTGGCAGGGCGTCATCGACGATCTCACCCCCCAGCTTGCGACGCACGAGCGCCTCGGCGGCAGCCGGGCGCAGCGCGACCTCATCGAGTACTCGCTGACCAGCGCCCTGCTGCGCGCTGGACGCAGCGAGGAGGCCCGCCGGTTGATCTCGTCACGGCGTCCGCAGAATGCTATGGCGGGGGTATTCCCCGTCGCCGGCCTCGCCTGACCAGCGATAATCGTTCGGCAAATGCTCGGCCAGAAGCTTGGCCAGAAGCTTGGCCAGAAGCTTGGAAGGATCGCATGACCCGCCTGTTCGCCGCGATGCTCGCCGCACTCGCCGTGGCGCTGCCAGGCATCGCTGCCGCGCAACCGAAGTCCTCGAAGATCGTTGTCGCCTTCCCGCCGGGCGGGCCGGTCGATATCGTCGCGCGCCTGATCTCCGATCCGATGGCGAAAGAACTCGGCCAGCCGGTGATCGTGGAGAACAAGGCGGGCGGCAACACGTTCATCGCCGCCGAGATGGTGGCGCGCAGCCCGGCCGACGGCACCGTGATGTTCCTGACGAGCATGAGCACGCTGGTGCTCAACCCGCTGCTCTATGCGACGATGCCCTATGACCCCGTCAAAGACTTCGCAATGGTCTCGACGGTCGTCTCGAGCCCGACCGTGATGGTGGTCAACACGGACAACAAGGCGAACGACCTCGCCGCGTTCGTCGCCGCGAGCAAGGCAGCACCCAAGCCCCTGCCGTTCAGCTCGGCCGGTGTCGGCGGCACCACGCATATCGCGCTCGAGTTGCTGATCGACGCATCGGGCGCCAACGTGCTGCACGTCCCGTTCAAGGGCGCAGCTCCAGCGTTGACGGATCTGATCAACGGGCAGGTCGACGCGTTCCTCGGCGATCTGCCGGGCGTGATCGGCCACATCAAGGGCGGCAAGCTCAAGGCCATCGCTGTGGCCGCCAAGCAGGGCACGCCGGTGCTGCCCGGCGTCAAGACGATGGGCGAGCAGGGCATGCCCAACGTGCTGATGGAGAACTGGTATGCGATCGTCGTGCCGGCCAAGACACCGGCCGAGACGATTGCGAAGATCAACAAGGCCGTTCATGCCGCAGTGGCCGCGGAAAGCGTGCGCCAGAAGCTGGTCGAGGCGGGCGCCAGCATCATTCCCTCGACGCCCGAGGACCTGACGAAGCGCGTCGCCGACGACAAGGCGCGCATGGGCGCCGTCATCAAGGCGAAGAACATCAAGGTCGACTGATCCGCTCGCGGCGGCTCAACCCTCAGCTATTCCACCATCGGATCAGCTTGCGGCGGAACCAGCCTGGTTCGGAGGGTGCGGCTGCGTGTTGGCGTACATGATCGTGCGCCGAGCGCAACACGTTCGAGAGCCGCGCCTGATCGAAGCGCCCCTCGCTCGTCAGCGCCAGATCGTCGAGGTTGCGCGCGAACAGGCGGGACGTGTCGCGCGGATCGATCACCACGATGAACCTAAATCCTGCAGTTGGGCGTGATCGTCCGACGTCGGCGTGACGCCATTCCTCAACCACGGGTCGCATCATCCCACCGGCAACCGCGCCGGCGGCTTCAGCTCGCGCCCGCCCAGAAAAACGCGCAGCGCGTGGC
>JANOJW010000070.1:0-5049 GCA_031418955.1 Hyphomicrobiales bacterium
GGCGCCCACCAGACCTCGTGCTGGCGGAAGATCTCGGCCCATTGCTGCCTTGGACGCGTGGCAAAGACGGCATCCAGGATGTCGATCAGCGCCTCGGCATTCCGGCGCCGATCGCGCGGCGTGCGAAAGCGTGCATCATCGAGTAGGTCCAGCCGGCCGAGCGCCGCGACGATGCCGGGCCAGTGGCGCTCCGCCTCGGCGCCGATCAGCCAGAACCAAACGCCGTCGCCGGCCTGGTAAGGGTTCATCAACGGGTTCTGCGGCTTGCGGCGGGACGGTGTCGGCGTCAGCCGCCCAAGCCCGAGGCGGGTCGAGACATCCATGCCGATGCTGTAGAGGCCGGCCCTGAGCAGCGAGGTCGAGACGAGCTGCCCTTTGCCGGTCCTCTCCCGCGACAGCAGCGCGCCGAGGACGCCGGCAACGGTCGCAATCGCCGTCACGTTGTCGCCAAGGCCGCCCGGCGGGATCGGCGATGGCTCGCCCGGGGGAGTGGCGCGATGGGAGACACCACTCCTCGCGGAGAACGCGGCGATGTCGTAGCCCGGCGCGTCCTTGTCGGGCCCCTCGAGGCCATAGCCGGTCAGGATTGCGTAGACGAGACGCGGGTGCGTAGCGAGCAGCGTGTCGTGATCGAGGCCGACGCGCTTCAGGAACAGCGGCCGCATGTTCGAGAGGAATACGTCCGCGGAGGCGACGAGCCGCGCCACCAGCGCCTGTCCCTCCGGATGATTGACGTCGAGCGCCACGCTGCGCTTGCCGCGGTTGTAGAGATCGAACGGCGGGCACCGCGCTTCCTTCGATCCCGACAGCGCGCCGAACAGACGGCGCATCGGGTCTCCGGTCGGCATCTCGATCTTGACGACGTCGGCGCCCCAGTCGGCCAGGATGCCGCCGGCGGCCGGTCCCGCGACCCACAGGCCCATGTCGATGACGCGAAGTCCGGCAAGTAGCTGCATCGGTCAACGTCCCAGATACTTCGGCGCCCGCTTCTCCATGAAGGCGCGCGGACCTTCCTTGGCGTCGGCGGTGGCGGAGTTGTCTTTGGTGCACTGCGTCTCGATGGCGAAGGCCTCGTTCAAAGGCCGCCCGTTCGAGCGCACCATGGCCTCCTTGGACTTCATCAGTGCGATCGGCGCGCCCAGACTGATGCGCCGGGCAAAATCCTCGGCGGTGGCCAGCACCTCGCTCGGCGGCACGACGCGATTGACCAAACCGATGGCGAGCGCCTGCTGAGCCGAGATTGCTTCGCCGACGAGCGCCAGCTCCATGGCCTGTGCCCAAGGGATCTGCCGCGCGAGGCGCACGAGCGAGCCACCGCCGGCGATGAGGCCGCGCCGGACCTCGGTGATGCCGATCGTCGCCTCGCTCGACATGATGCGGATGTCGGTGCCCATGATCATCTCGGCGCCGCCCGCCAAGGCATGCCCGTTGATCGCGACGACAACCGGCTTGAAGAAGCTGTCGTTGCGCAGCAGCGCCGCATAGAGCTGCTTGCGGTCGGCGGCGAGACGCTCCTCCCAGTCTCCGACTGGTGGGCGCGTGCGCATCATCAGCGGGATGGTGCTGCCGAGATCGCCGCCGGACGAGAAGGCCTGCTTGCCGGCGGCGGTCAGCAGCACCACCCGCACCTCCGGGTCGTTCGCGACCTCGTTCCAGATGCCGCAGAGCTTGACGACCATCTCCGGCGAGAAGGCATTGCGCTTCTCGGGCCGGTTCAGCGTCACGTACGCGATGCCGTCGCGCTTCTCGTAGAGGACGTGTGACATCATCGGCTCCGCATCTCGTTTCGCGCCGCGTCCGCGGGCTCGGTCGCACGCTTTTCCGCCTGCCACGCGATGACCCGCTCCCGCGTCCTGACGTAGTCCGCCTTGCCGTTCGGCCCGCGCTCGATCGACTCGACGGCCATGACCACGCGCGGGACCTTGTAGCCGGCGAGCTGCCCGCGAACGTGCGCCTGCAGGGCTTCGATTTTCAACGGCTCGGGCAACGCCGTCTCGACGGCCGCTGCAACGATCTGGCCGAGCCGCGTGTCCGGAATGCCGACGACGAGCGTATCCCGAACTCCCGGGAAGCTCTTGATCGCCGCTTCCACCTCGTCGGGGAACACCTTCTCGCCGCCGGTGTTGATGCTGACCGAGCCGCGGCCGAGCAGGACGATCGAGCCGCCAGCATCGACCGTCGCGAAGTCGCCCGGCACCGAGCAGCGTACGCCGCCGATCACGGGAAACGTCTCAGCCGACTTCGCCGGGTCCTTGTAGTAGCCGAGCGGGACGTGGCCGCGCACGGCGAGCCGGCCGACGACACCGCTTCCCGGCACGACAGTCTGGCCATTGGCGTCGATGACGAAGGCCTTGTCGCCGAGCTTGAACGTTCCCGTTTTCTCGACACGGCCCTTCGACGCCAGCGATCGGCCGAGCCCGCTCGCCTCGCTCGAGTTGAGGAAATCGATCAACAACGCACCCGGCGCGTGCGCGAGGAGCCGCTCCTTGACGCTGGCGGTCCAGGCCATGCCGGACGACGACACCACCTTCAAGCGGGAGAGATCCCAGCGTCCCGGATGCTGCTCGATCGCCTCGACGATCGGCAGGCAGAACGCGTCACCGACAATGCACAGGTCCGTCACGCGCGCGCCGTCGATCGCGTCGAGCAGGTGCACGGCATCGAACCGTAGTTCGGGCACGGTCGCGATCGTGCCGGCGCGGTTGAGGATGGTGGCTGCGAACACGAACGCGGTGCCGTGCATGAGCGGCGCGGCGGGCAGGCCGACCGGGCCCGACGTCGACGCTGCAACCCGCGCGCGAACGGCGTCGAAGTCGGGGACGAGCGGATCGCGCGTCACGTTCGAGGCGAGGTAGAGGTCGTGCTGGCGCCACATCACGCCCTTGGGCAGGCCGGTCGTGCCGCCGGTGTAGATGAGGATCTGGTCGTCGCCGGAGCGTCCCCACGGCGCACGCATGCGACCATTGGCCGAAGACGCTGCCTGCTCATAGGGGACCGCCCACGGCGGACAGGGGCCGCAGCTGTCGTCGACGCGCAGCCACAGCCGCACCGCTGGACAACGACTGCGCAGCTCGTCGACCCGCTCGTCGAAACGACCTTGGAAGACGACGGCCGCCGCATCCGCGTTCTGCCAGATGTAGAGCAGCTCGTCGCGCACGTAGCGGTAATTCGTGTTGACCGGCACGAGGCCAGCTTTCAGCGCCGCGAATGCAGCCTCGAGGTACTCGGGAACATTGAGCAGATAGAGCGCGACTTTGTCCTGCCGGTTCAATCCCGCGCCGATCAACGCCGACGCTATCCCATCGGCCCTGCGATCGAACTCCGCCCAAACAGAGCTGCGCGGTCCGTGAACCTGCGCAAGGGCGTCCGGCACGGCGTCGGCAACCGTCTCCCACACGTCCGCGAACGTCCACTCGCTCGACATTGTGCAAACCTAACAGATATCGTGATCGCCGAGGCTGCCCGATGCAGCAACCCGAAAAGCTATCCGGAGGAACGGCAGCATGGCAACTGAATACACCAGTGGTGGCGCGTTCCGGCCGCTCGCCGGTACGCTCGTCGCCGACTTCTCCACGAACATGGCCGGGCCCTACGCGACGATGATCCTGGCGCAGCTGGGCGCCGACGTCGTCAAGATCGAGCCACCGCACGGCGACGACGCCCGCCACTGGCCACCGGCGCGGGGCGACGGCAGCATCGTGCACAGCTTCGTCAATGCCGGGAAGCGCGGGATTGCAATCGATCTTGGCCGCGAGCAGGGTCGCGCGGTGGCGCTGCGGCTGGCGGGGAAGGCCGACGTGCTGCTGCAAAGCATGCGCCCGGGTGTCGCCACACGGATCGGGATCGGCGAGGCCGACGTCCGGCGCGTCAACCCGGACATCATCTACTACGACCTCAACGCCTTCGGTGCGGGTCCGAAAGGAAGCGAGTTGCCGGGATACGATCCGCTCGTGCAGGCCTTCAGCGGCATCATGCGCATGAACGGGCACGACGGGACGCCGCCGTCTCGATGCGCGCCGTCCGTCGTCGACCTCGGCACCGGGCAATGGGTTGCGATGGGTGTGCTCGCCGCGCTCATGGCCAAGCAGAGAGGACAGTCGGTGAAGCGCGTCGAGACTGCGCTGGTCGACACGGCGTTCGCCCTCGTGCCCTATCAGGCCGCGACCGCCATGATGACCGGGCAACGGCCCAAACGAGCGGGCTCCGGCAATCCGATCGCCGCGCCCTATCAAACCTATACGGTGGGCGACGAGTTGCTGATGATCGCGGCGCCCAACCAGCGACTGTGGGAGCGCGTGGTCGAGGTGCTGGGCGCTCCGCAACTGCTGTCCGACCCGCGCTTCACGACCGTGGCCGACAGGAGCGCGAACAATGGCGCGCTCGATCAGGCGATCACGCAACTGCTGGCCGGATCGACCGTCGACGAATGGATCGGCCGCTTCCGCAAGGCCGGTGTTCCCGTCACGAAAGTCGCGGGCCTCGAGCAATCCGTGCGCGGCGACATCGCCGATGAGCGCGGCACATTCCGCGAGAGCGACGGCGTTCCGCTCGTGCGCTTGCCCTGGTTGATCGACGGCCGCGACGTGCCGTGGGCCCGCCCCGCGCCGCATCTGGGCGAGCACACGACCGAGGTGCTGACCGAGCTCGGCTACGACGATGGCGCCATTGCGGCCCTGATCCGAGACGGCGCGGCGAAGAGCTACGGCAGCACATGACCAGGCGAGATACGACACCGGTGCTCGTCGGCCTCGGCTGCCGCGCCCAGCGCGAGGACGATCCACTCCGCGCCGAGGACGCGCTCGGCCTGATGATCGCTGCGGCGCGACGCGCCGGCGCCGACTGCGGCAATGCCTCGCTCCTGGCGGGCGTCGGACGCATCCTGGTTCCCAAGGGGCGCTGGCGCTATGGCGATCCGGGCCGCGCTGTCGCCCAGGCGATCGGCGCCTCGCGAGCGACGACCGTGCTCGCGACGGTGGGCGTGCTGCAGCAATCGCTGATCGGCGACTGCTGCAGCCGTATTTCCGCGGGCGAGATCGACGCCGCCCTCGT
>JANOJW010000071.1:0-5842 GCA_031418955.1 Hyphomicrobiales bacterium
TGATCGAGCGAGGAAGCGACCAGGGGCCCTTCCAGAGCGCGAAATCGGCCCGATCGGGCGGAATTTCGACCTGAACCGCCGTCAGCAGCGGCTGGCACCTCTGAACCGCGTTTGGCGATGCCTTTTCACACGGCCTGGGCCACAACCGACCGTTGCCGGGCGCGTGCCGTAGGGCGCAATAGCGCGTCCGCGATCTTTCCATCGCCTCGACGCTCAACGCGCGTATTGCGCCGTGGTCCAGCGGTGAACGTCGCGGCGCAATACGCGCGTTCGATGCCTGCACGTGTCGAAAGCATGGTGAACACGCAATTGCGCCCTACGGCGAGGCCACTTCCGCTTTCGGGTCACTCACCCCACCGCAACGGAGGGCCTTGTCGGCTGCACTTGGGCTGCGGACATCGAGCGCGTGGCAACTTCACTCGGTTCGGGCGCGCATTCCTGCATGGATCAACTCACCCGGACAGGTGTGGCCGTTCCCGCCTCCACCCTGAACCGCACGCTGCGGTCGGCTGTGGCGGTGCCGGTCTCGCGGTTCTTGTCGCGCATGCGCACCATGGTCGCCTCGAAGGCTTTCGGCGTCACCTCGCAGCTGACATAGCCGTGCGAGGTGTTGTCGTAGAAGGCGACGACGTCCTTGTTGCGCTCGTCGGCCACGATATTCGAGAGGTCGCGCACGAACGAGGACACCGACGCCGTCACGAACTCGGGGGCGACCGGATCGACGCCCGGCTGCTTCCAATCGCGGAACACGCGATTGACGAAGTGGGAGTGGATGTCGCCCGACAGCACGACCGGGTTCTTGTCGCGATGCCGGGCCATCAGGTCGATCATGCGCTGGCGGGCGGGCAGGTAACCGCTCCAGGTGTCGTTCCACATGTGCGGGTCGGTGCGGCCCTTGAGCTTGGGATCGCGGCGCGTCTCGAGGTGCGCGAACATCACGCCTTGCGCCAGCACGTTCCATCGGGCCGGCGAGCGCGTGAGCAGAGCATCGAGCCACTTCTCCTGACCGGCGCCCAGGATTGTACGGTTTCTCTCCAGTCCCGGACAGTCGGCGAGGCCGACGTTCTTGCCGCCGGGGAGGCCATCGTAGCTGCAGGCCTGCGGATCGCGGTACTGGCGCTCGTCGAGCATGGCGAGGCTCAGCAGGCGGCCGAACGGCAGGTGCCGATAGAGCTGGCGGCGTCCCTCGCGCACGGGCAGCGTCGACAGGCGGATCGGCATGTTCTCGAAGTAGGCGCGGTAGGCAGCGATCCGGCGCTCGATGAATCCCGTCTCGTCGCGATCGGCGGAATTGCCGGCGGCGTAGTCGTTGGCGACCTCGTGATCGTCCCAGGTGACGATCCAGGGGGCGCTCGCATGCGCGCGCTGCAGCATGGGATCGGTCTTGTGCTCGGCGTAGCGGCGACGGTATTGCGCCAGCGTGCGCAGCGGCGTGTCGCGGTCGAACCTCAGGCGGCGCGGACGCGGATCGCTGCCGGGCTTGAAGAAGCGGTCGTATGTTTCCTCGTAGATGTAGTCGCCAAGGTGCACGATGAAGTCCGGCTGCTCGGCCGCCATCGCATCGTAGGTGTAGTAGAGTTCGTACTCGTACTCCGCGCACGAGCAGAACGCGAAGCGCAGCTTGTCGGCCATCACGTCGGTGCGCGGCGCCGTGCGCGTGATGCCCGACGCCTCATAGCCGCCGATCCGGAACGTGTAGGCATACGGGCGGCCCGGCTGCAGGCCGGTGACCTCGACATGCGTCGCGTAGCCCTTTTCGCGCGCCGCAATGGCGGTTCCACTGCGCACGGGCCGCGCCGTCGCCTGACCGGCCGGCCGCACCTCCCAGCTCACGCGATAGGCATCCGCCTCCAGTCCCCACCGCTCCGTGTCGGCGAGGTCGAGCGCCAGACGCGACCACAGCACGACGCCGTTTGCGGTCGGATCGCCCGAGGCGACACCGAGCAGCTTGAACGGATCGGCCTTGAGCTTCGTTGCCGCATGCGCCAGCGCCAACCGCACCGGTATCAGCATGCTCGCGGCCGCCGCCAGCAGGGCCTGCCGCAGGAGCGTGCGTCGGGTCGTGAACAGTGACATTGGCTGGCGTTCCGAGGGCTGGCGATCCGGGGGGCGATGGCGCTTGTCACGTGTTGTCGCATCGCGGCGCGCCGATTGACAATCCCGCTACGTGCCCGCGTCTTGATGTCCGTGCCGGCCGGCATCACCCCGGCTCACATGATCTTGCAATACCGCGGCTCAACGAGAAGGATCCGACATGGCCAGCCCGCAAGTTCCCATCGACGTCGATCCGGCATCCGGCATCTGGACCACCGACGGCATGCCGATGATCTACATGCCGCGGCATTTCTTCGTGAACTACTACATGGCGATGGATCAAGCGCTCGGGCGCGACAGACATCAGGAGATGCTCTACCAGGCGAGCCACAAGTCGGCCTGGGAGTGGTCGGTGGCCGAGGCGAAGGTGCACGGCCTGCGCGACATCGCGGTGTTCCGCCACTATCTGGCGCGGCTGTCGCAGCGCGGCTGGGGCCACTTTGCGATCACGGCCGCCGATCTCGCGCAAGGCACCGCCGAGGTGCGCGTTGCGCATTCGGCTTTCGCGCTGCAGCTGGGGGCCACCGGGCGCTGTGAATGCGCGATGTTTGCAGGCTCGCTCGCGGGCGGCCTGGAGTGGGCGTCAGCGGACGCTGGGACCGCGATCGAAGTCGTGGCGCGCGAGCAAAGGTGCCTATCGCAAGGTCAAGCAGACTGTCTGTTCGAAGTCCGCCCAGCGCAGTGAGGTGGGCCACGTGAGCCGGCATGCCCGGGAAACGCTGCACCTTGCCGAGGCGACCTATCTCCGCCAGCGGCACGGCGAGCCAGACGCGGCCGTATGTAGGCGAGCGGCTGGCCTGCACCGCCTTCTGATTGATTCAGCCGCCAAGCCCGGCGATCGAGACAAAGGCGCGGGCTCGGGTCGGTTTGACGCAGGCCGTGCCGGCTACCGCGCCGCTGCGAACCTCGGCGCCGGGGCGGTTTGTGCTCGGTGGCGGCTGCCGCCGAACTGCAGATAGAGCACCGGCACCAGGAACAGGCTCAACACCGTCGATGTGATGAGACCACCGAGGATGACGACCGCCATCGGGAACTCGATCTCATGGCCGGGCAGGTCGCCGTAGATGATCAGCGGCAGCAGGGCGAGCCCCGTGCACAGCGAGGTCATCAGGATCGGCGACAACCGCTCACGGGCGCCCCGCAGGATGAGGCCCGGCCCGAACGGCTCACCCTCCTCGCGCTCGAGGTGCTGATAGTGGTGGATCAGCAGGATGGCGTTGCGCGCCGCGATCCCGAGCACGGTCAGGAAACCGACCAGCGAGCCGAGCGAGATCACGCCGCCGCCGGCGAGCGCCGCGATCACGCCGCCAACGAGGGCGGCCGGCAGCGACAGGAAGGCGACGGATGCGAGCGACCAACTGCCGAACGAGGCTTGCAGCAGCAGGAAGATGCCGACGACGGAGATGATCGTGACCGTGATCATCCGTTTCTGGGCGGTCTCGCGCTCGGCGTACTCGCCCAGCACCTGCGCGTGGTAGCCGAGCGGGAACTTCATTTTGGCGACGCGGGCCTTGACGTCCTCGGCGACGGCGCCGATCTCGCGACCGCGAACATTGGTCGCGACGTCGATGCGCCGCGAGAAGTCCTCGCGCTTGATGACGTTGGCGGTCGGCGCCACCTTTACCTCGGCAACGTCGGCTAAGCGAACGTGACCGCCTGCCGGCACATCGATCAGCAGGTTCTCGACGTCGGTGACGCTGCGGCGCTTCTCCGGCTCGGCCCACACGAACACGTCGAACACCTTGCCGTCCTTGAAAATGTCGCTCACCTCCATGCCTGCCAGCACGGCGGCGGCGGCGCGGCGCACGTCGCCGGGCTTCAGGTTGTAGCGAGCGGCCTTCTCGAGATCGACCTTCACCTGGATCTGCGGGATCTCGACCTGCAGCTCGGTGTGCAGGTTGACCATGCCCTCGATGCCCGTGAGGCCCTGCTTGACCTGCTCGGCGACGGTCCTCAGCTCCTTGAGGTCCGAACCGAAGATTCGCACCACGATCGACTCGCTCGAGCCGGTCAGCACCTCCTTGATGCGCTCCTTCAGGTAGGTCTGCACATCGCGGTAGATGCCCGGATAGCCGTCGACCACCTCCTCGATCTTGGCGAGCGTGGTCTTGTAGTCGGCGTTGCGGTCGACGCTGACCCAATTCTCGGTGAAGTTCATGCCGACGACCTCGTCGGCGGCCTCGGCGCGGCCGATGTGGGCGCCGAAGTTGCGCACCCCCGGAATGCTGCGCAGCTCGACGCTGGAGGCCTGCGTGATCCGGTACATCTCGCCGTGCGAGGCGCCGGGCTTGATCACCCAATGCATCAGGAAGTCGCGCTCCTTGAACGACGGCAGCAGCGACTGACCGAGCAACGGCCAGACGGCGAGACCGACGACTGTCAGCAGTACCGCCGCCGCGAATGCCGAGCGGGGCGCCTTCATGACCGAGCCGAGCGTGCGCTCGTAGCCGCGCTTCAACCACGCGACCAGCGGCGATTCGGACTGCGAGATGGCGTTGCTGTCTAGCAGCATGTAGGCGAGTGCCGGTGTGATGGTGAGAGCCACCACCATGGAGGCGAGCAGCGCCAGCGAGTAGGCGGTGGCGAGAGGCGTGAAGAAGGCGCCGGAAAGCCCGCCCATGAAGAACACCGGCAGCACGGCGAGTACAATGATCAGCGTCGCGTAGATGATGGCGCTGCGGATCTCGAGCGACGCATCGATGATCACCTGGGCGACCGACTTCGGCGAGCCCTGCTGCGAGTTCTGCCGCAATCGCCTCAGGATGTTCTCGATGTCGATGATGGCGTCGTCGACGATCGAGCCGAGCGCCACGACGAAACCGGCGAGCACCATGGTATTGATGGTGACGTTGTAGACGTAGAGAACGATGCCGGCCGCGACCAGCGACAGCGGGATGGCGATCAGGCTGATCAGCGCGACGCGCCACTCGTAGAGGAAAGCGAGCAGGACGAGAACGACGAAGGCGGAGCCCAGCAGGAGTGCGAAGGTCAGGTTCTCGATCGACTGTTCGATGAACGTCGCCGGCCGGAAAATCTCGTGGTCGATCTCGATGTCGGGCAGGCCAGCCTTCATCTTGGCGAGCGCCGCCTCGACGCCGTGCGTCACTTCGAGCGTGTTGGCCCAGGGGAACTTCTCGATGATCAGCATCAGACCCGGGCCATCATTGATGACGGCGTCGCCGATCAGCAGCGGCGAGTTCCATTCGACACGGGCGACGTCCTTGAGCCTGACCTTCGTCACCCCGCCCTCGATCTTGACGGGGATCTCCGCCAGATCGTCGGGCCCGACGACAGGCAATCCCATGTGGATGCCGATGCGCTGATTGGGCGTGTCGATGAAGCCTTCCTGGCGGGTCTTGGCAGACTTTGAATACTTGAGCAGGCCGAGATCGAGCGCTTCGGCGGTCACCTCGAGCAATTTGTCGACAGTGACGCCGTGCCGAACCATCTTCGCTGGGTCGAACAGCACCTGCAGCTGGCGCTTCTTGAAGCCCCAGATGGCGACGTTGGCGACGCCGGGCACCGACAGCAGCTGCGGCCGCATCGTCCAGTAGGTGATCACCGACAAATCGCGCGTGTTGATCGTCTTCGACGAGATCCCGATCTTCATCGCGCGGCTGGTCGCCGATAGCGGCTGCAGCATGATCGGCCGACCGGCGGACGCCGGAAGGTTCGGGATGGCGAGCTGCAGCCGTTCCTGCACGAGCTGGCGTGCCAGCAGAATGTCGAACCCCTGCTTAAAGAAGAG
>JANOJW010000072.1:0-2982 GCA_031418955.1 Hyphomicrobiales bacterium
CCCCCTCCCCCGGCGGGGGGTTTGTGGGGGGGGTTGGGGGGCCGCAACACCCTCAGACCCAGCAAGCGGCCGCCCCTCACCCGCCTGGCGCCGCCCCTCACCCTAACCCTCTCCCCGTGAAGGACGGGGAGAGGGGACCACGTGGCGCGATCCGCTACGCCCTCGCCGCGTTGAAGAACATCGGCGCCGGCGCGGTCGTGACGATCGTCACGGAGCGCCACGCCAACGGCCCCTACAAGGACCTGGCCGATTTCGCATCGCGCTTCGATCCCAAGGCCCTCAACAAGCGGGCGCTCGAGACGCTCGCCATGGGCGGCGCCTTCGATGCCTTCGAGAAGAACCGCGCGCTCGTGCACTCAAACGTCGATAGGCTGATGGCGATGGCGCAGCGGCTCGGCGCCGACAAGGCCGCCGGCACCGCCGATCTCTTCGGTGGCGCGACAGGTGGTGCGCCAAGCCTTGATCTCAGGGCCACACGCGCCTGGCCCCCGACCGAGCGCCTGCAGTTCGAGTTCGGCGCCGTCGGCTTCTATCTCTCGGGCCACCCGCTCGACGAATACGGGCCGATTCTGAGCAAACTCGGCGTGCAGCGCTTCGCCGAGTTCGAGCGCAAGGCCGGTCTCGGCGCCACCTCCGGCCGGCTCGCCGCGATCGTCGTCTCCGCGCGTGAGCGGCGCTCGGCCAAGGGCAACAAGTTCGCCTTCGCCATGTTCTCGGACGCCACCGGCCAGTTCGAGGCGGTGATCTTCTCCGACACGCTGGCGCGCTGCGGGCCACTGCTCGAGCCCGGCACGCCGGTGCTGGTCGCCGTCGAGGCCGAGCGCGACGGGGAGACCGTCAAGCTGCGCGTGCAGGGCCTCGAGGCGCTCGACAAGGCGGCCGCCAACGTGCAGCGCGGCGTGCGCCTCGTACTCGATGGCCGCCTGCTCGGCTCCAAGGTCGTGCGCCTCGACGATATCCGCGCGCAGCTGAAGCCCGGCGGCCGCAGCGAGGTGCGGTTCGCGATCGAAGTCGGCGGCGTCCCGGGCATCTCCGGCGGCCGCGTCATCGAGCTGAACCTGCCCGGCCGCTACGAGATCGGCCCGCGCGAGCGCGGCGAGCTCGCAACCGCACCGGGCGTCATCGAGGTGGTGGAGATTTGACCCGCTGTAAGCGCAGGTGTCAGATACCCGACAAGTCGAGTGCGGCAAGTCCCGTAACGGCGCGGGTCGGATGTCTGACACCGATTGCCGGAGCAATGAGTTCGACACCTGGTATCAGACACCCGACATCGCAGGCTTGAGCCCATCTGAGAGCGTGATCGTCGGGTATCTGACATCATCCTCCGGGGCGTAGTGTCCGATCCCATCAATGCCCGGTTATCGCCTTCGACGCGGGCCACGTCACCTTGTAGCCAAGCTCGATCGTGCGCTCCTCGGCGGGCGCGAGCTTGAGCGCTCAGAACTTCTCGGGCAGCGCTGGATGCTGCTCGTCGGGTTTGGATTTCGCCGCCTCGACCGCCTTGAGCACCGTCGGCACCACGTCCTCGACCCGGTCGACGACGTGGAAGCGCACCTCGAGGCCCTGGCGGATGAACGCTTCCGCCCGCATGTGATCGAGCAGCGCGATCAGCGGATCCCAGAAGCGATCGACATTAACCAGCACGATCGGCTTGACGTGGCGGCCGAGCTGCGACCAGGTCAGCTGCTCGACCAGTTCCTCGAGCGTGCCGATGCCGCCGGGCAGCGCCACGAACGCGTCCGAGCGCTCGAACATCAGCCGCTTTCGCTCATGCATGTCGTCGGTGATGATCAGCTCGTCGACGTCCTTCAGCATCCGTTCCTTCTCGGTCAGGAACTGCGGGATGATGCCGGTGACGCGGCCGCGCGCGCGCATCACCGCGCGCGCCGTCTCGCCCATCAGTCCGAGACTTCCCCCCCCGTAGACGAGACCGATGCCGGCGTCCGCCATCGCCGTGCCGAGCGCCTTGGCGGCCTCGACGTAAGCCGGATTGCGGCCCGGCCCCGAGCCGCAGAACACGCAGATGTTGCCGACCGGCCCGGCCGCTTGTCGAAGTACCGGCGCCCCGTTCATCGTCGGCTTGCCTTTCGCGGTCTTCGCGGCGCGGGACTTGGGCACGGCCGACTTCGAAGCCGTCGTCTTGGGCGGGGTAGCGGATGCTTTGGTCATGACCTCGGCCAGTTCGGGGACAAAAGGCGATGTGGCGTGCGGCGTCCGATGCATAAGTCGGGCCGGGCAAGCGGTCGTTAAAGTGCCTCATCCGCCCAGTTACTCAAGACTAAGCTGCAGCCGGGGGCCAAAATGCGGCCACCTGCTGCGTTCGGGGCACGATGAGTTGTCCCCGCCGTTAACCGAGACCTGTTCGAGTTGGCCTGTCATGCGTAACAGCATTGGCATTTGCACTAGGAATTGATTAACTTTGGACCTTGGAGCTGCCACGAGCGGTCAATGATGAGGCAATTCGCCGAAGCCATTGATTAATCAAGTGGACGGCGTAGCCTGTTGCACCGGAGGCACGGGAACGATGATGGGCGTGAGAGTTTCGAGGCAGGTCTTTGGCCTGACGTTTGCGGCCATGGCCGTGGTTCTGCTGGCCAGCACGGCTGCGCGGGCGGCCGGCGGGCGTTCCGAGCCGATCGTCGTCGCCCAGGCCCAGACACAAGCGCCAACGGAGTCGTTCCAGGAGTGGTTCGATCGCGCCTCGCGCGACTACCAGGACACCATGCGCAAGATTTCGACGCCCACCGCACCCAACCCGGTGACCGACGCGGCGGCAAAACTCGAGGTGGAGCGCAAGCGCGCTGTCGATGAGGCCGCGCGCAAGCAAGCGTCGGCGCCGCAGGCCCCTTTGGCACAAGCCTCCGCGCCGACAGTGCCGTTGACGGCCGTTCCCGGCGGCACACCCGCCGCCAGCCCGACGGCGCCGACGCAGCCGATGATCATCGCCCAGGCGCAACCAGCACCGAAGGGCCCGGCGCCCAC
>JANOJW010000073.1:0-4969 GCA_031418955.1 Hyphomicrobiales bacterium
CGCGATGCTCGCCGACAGAGTGCAAGCACAGGAGATTGCCCTGCCGTCGGTAGGGAAGGGAGGGTCGAAGCTCGCAAAGTTCGTGCGCGTCTCCCGACGATCGACTGATGCCGCGTCATGCGCCAAGCCCTTCGGCGATCAGCGGGCGCACGCAGCGCACGTGGCGGCCGGCCACCGGCTCGGTCAAGGCGGGGCGCGAGGCGCACTCGGGCGCGGCGTGGTCGCAGCGCGCGCGGAAGGCGCAGCCCGGCGGAAGATCGAGCAGCGATGGCGTCATGCCCGGGATCTGGCGCAGCCGCTCGCCGCGCTTGTTGTGGCTCGGCACCGACCCGATCAGCCCGCGCGTATAGGGATGCAGCGGTGCGGCCACCACGTCGCCCGTGGCGCCGGTTTCCACGATGCGCCCCGCATACATCACCGCGATCCGGTCGGCGAGCGCGGAGACGATGGCGAGGTCATGCGTGATCCAGATCATCGATGTGCCGGTCTTGGCGCACATCTCCTGCGCCAGCGACAGGATCTGCGCCTGTATCGTCACGTCGAGCGCCGTCGTCGGCTCGTCGGCGATCACGAGATCTGGTTTCAGCAGGAACGCGATGGCGATGGCGACGCGCTGGCGCATGCCGCCCGACATCTCGTGTGGATAGGACTTGAGGCGCCGCTCGGGTGCGGGGATGCCGACCTCGGTCAAAGCATTGCGCGCCATCTCCAGGCTTTCAGCCTTTCCCACGCGGCGGTGCGCGCGCACGGTTTCGACCATCTGCGTGTCGACGCGCAACACGGGGTTGAGCGTCATCATCGGGTCCTGAAAGATCATGGCGATGCGATCGCCGCGCAGCGACCGCTGGCGTTCGGGCGAGGCTGCAACCAGATCCTCGCCTTTGAAGCGGATGCCGCCCGACACGATGCGGCCTGGCCGGTCGATCAGCCCCATGACCGAGAAGCCGGTGATCGATTTGCCCGAGCCCGATTCACCGACGAGCCCCAGGATCTCGCCCGGCGCGACGGCGAACGAGACGCCGTCGACGGCCTTCACCACACCGCCCCGCGTGAAAAAATGCGTGGCGAGATCGACGACCTCGAGAGTGGGCGCGGCATGCGTCATCGACGAGCCCATGCACCCTTCTCCCGTCCCCCTAGACGGAACGGCAATCGCATTTGGCATGAACGCTCACCGACAGCGACGCGCGACCTCCCTCCCCCCGTCATCGCGGAGCGATGCTTCGCATCGACGCGGGGGAGGGCTGGGGTGGGGGGTGTGCAAAGCTTCAATCGTGGTGCACCACCCCCATCCCCGGCCCTTCCCCCGTCGAGGGGGAAGGGAGAAGTGTCCTGCCTCATCACGACCATCATGCCCTTGGCCTGATACGACCAGCTTCGCAACAATTCCGCCCGTCTCCCTCTCATCGCTTCAGCCTCGGGTTGAGCACGTCGCGCAACTGGTCGCCGACGAGATTGATCGCAACGATGGTGAGCAACAGTGCGAGCCCCGGAAACAGCGCGATCCAGTACTTGCCCGACAGCATGAACTCGAACCCGTTCGAGATCAGCAGGCCGAGCGAGGGTTCCGTCTGCGGCAGCCCGACGCCCAGGAACGACAGCGTCGCCTCGAGCGCGATGGCGTGCGCGGTCTGCACGGTCCCGACCACGATCAGGGGCGGCAAACAGTTGGGCAGGATGTGGCGCGCCATGATGCGGCGGTGGCTGAGCCCCAAACACCGCGCCGCCTCGACATAGTCTTTGCGGCTCTCGACCAGCGCCGAGCCGCGCACCGTGCGCGCGTAATAGGCCCACTGCACGGTGACGAGCGCGATGATGATCTTGTCGATGCCCTTCCCCAGCACGGCGATCAGCATCAGCGCCAGCAGGATTGCTGGAAACGACAGCTGCAGGTCGACGATGCGCATGATGAGGCTCTCGGTGCGCCCGCCGGCATAGGCAGCGGTCAGCCCGACCGCCGCCCCGATCGCCATCGCGATCACGCCTGAGATCACGCCCACCGACAGCGAGATCCGAAGTCCATAGATGATGGCGGAGGCGAGATCGCGCCCAGCCCCGTCCGTGCCGAGCCAGTGCACGTAGCCGCCCATGCCCTTGGCGCCGGGCTTCAGGCCGCCGTCCATGATGTCCACTTGCGCGAGGTCATAAGGGTTCTGCGGCGTGATCCAGGGGGCGGCCAGCGCCACGCCGATCAGCGCCGCCAGCAGCAACAGCGCAAAGGCCGCGATGCGGCTCTCGAGATACTCGGAAACGAAGAGGCGAAACGGCGTCTCGACGCGCTCAGGGCGCGGTGGCGGCGCGGTCTGGGCGTGGCTCGCCCCGACGGGCGTGCCGTCGACGGCCGCGGGCTTGACGGTGTCCTGCATCGGCCCGGCGGACCTCCCGTGTGGGCGTGAACACCCCCTTATCGCCCGCCGTCCTGGCCAGGCGCAAGCATCGCGAATGCGACTGGGGTCCGCCTCGCGACCCGGCACTTGATCGGCCTTGCCGCCACCCGCGCCGTCCGCTACCGCTGCTTCCCCATGAAACTCTACCGCGCCTTTGCCACCGTCGGCGGCCTGACCCTCGTCAGCCGCATCATGGGGTTCTTTCGCGACATCGCATTCGCCGCCGTCCTCGGCGCGGGGCCGGTGGCGGAGGCCTTTGTCGTCGCCTTCCGGCTACCCAACCTGTTTCGCCGCTGGTTCGGCGAGGGCGCCTTCAATTCCGCGTTCGTGCCGCTGTTTGCCAAGCGCCTCGAGGTCGAGGGGGCGGGGCCCGCGCGCGACTTCGCCGGCGAGGCGCTCTCCGCATTGACGGCTCTGCTGATTTTCTTCACCGCGCTCGCCATGATCGCCATGCCCTGGCTGATGTATGGGCTGGCGCCGGGCTTTGCCGCCAACCCTGAAAAATTCGATCTGGCGGTGGTCATGAGCCGCATCGCCTTCCCGTACCTCCTGTGCATGTCGCTCGTGGCGCTGCTGTCGGGCGTGCTGAACTCGATCGGAAAATTCGTCGAGAGTTCCGCCGTCTCGATCATCCTCAACCTGACGCTGATGGCGGCGATGGGGATCGCTTGGGTTCTGGGCTACGGCAGCGGGCGGGAGGCGGGCCTCGTCATGGCCTGGGGCATCTTCGCCGCCGGCATCCTGCAATTGCTGCTGCTGATCGTGGGCGCCAGACGCCGCGGCCTGTTGCCACGGCTGGGTGTACCGCGCCTCACGCCGGGCGTGCGAGAGCTTGTCCGCCTCGGTGTGCCGGGGATCATCGCGGGCGGCGCCACCCAGATCAATATCGTGATCGGCGGCCTGATCGCCTCGCTGCAGGCGGGCGCGGTATCGTGGCTCTACTACGCCGATCGGCTCTATGAATTGCCGCTCGCCATCGTCGGCATCGCCATCGGCGTCGTGCTGCTGCCCGAGATCACGCGCCGCCTGCAGGCGGGCGACGAAGCCGGCGTCATCGACAGCCAGAACCGCTCGCTCGAGTTCGCCATGCTGCTGACGGTGCCGGCCGCAGCCGCCCTCGCCGTGGTGCCACACGAAATCATTTCGGTGCTGTTCGAGCGCGGCGCGTTCACCGCACGCGATACCATCAATGTCGCCGCGGCAGTGGGCTTGTTCGCGATCGGCCTGCCGGCGTTCGTCATGATCAAGGTGTTCTCGCCGGGCTTCTTCGCGCGCCAGGATACGGCTGCGCCGATGCGCTATGCCGCGGCGAGTCTGATCCTCAATACGGCGGGCTCGATCGGCCTGTTCTTCGCCTTCCGCGAGTGGGGGCTCTCGCCGCATTTAGGGATTGCGATTGCGACCAGCGCGGGCGGGTGGCTCAACGCGCTGCTGCTGTGGAAGGAATTGCGCCGCCGCGGCCATTTCGTCGCCGACCGCCGCTTGCTGTGGGCGCTGCCGATGATCGTGCTCGCAGCCCTTGCGATGGCCACCGCGTTGTGGTTCGGCGCCCGCGAGCTTAGCCCCTGGCTCGGATCGGCCCAGCCGCTCGCCGTCCGCGGCACGGCGCTGGCGCTCCTGCTCGGCGGCGGCGCGGCGATCTATTTCGCGTTGGCCTTCGCCACCGGCGCCTTGCGCCTCGGCATGCTGCGCCGCGCGTTCCGACGCAGTGCGTAGTGGGGTCAGACCCTCGGGTCTGACCCCATTACGCGTCTCACTTCCGCGGCGCCGGCCCGTGATCATGCCCGTGCGCATGATCGTGGCTGTGATCATGCCCGCAGCCCTCGCCATGCACATGGTCGTGGTCATGCCCGCAGCCCTCGCCGTGCACATGGTCATGCGCATGCCCGCCCCGCGCGTTCGGATCGAGCAGGATCGCCGCCAGCTTGCGCTCAACCTGGGCGGCCTGCTCGCGCGGCGCACCCTTGTCTTCGATGGCCAGCGCCGCGATCTCGGCCGCCAGCATCATATCGTCGGCCCGCCCGAAGTAGTGGCGCCGCAGTCGGCCGCCGCGATCGAAGATCAGCAGCGTCGGCGTGCCGCGCATCTCGTAGGCCGCCATCGTCTTGGGGATACTGTCGCCATCGGGCGTGTCGATGCCGACGGGGAACGGCCAGCGGTACTCGTGCATGAACACCTCGAGCGCCTCGGGCGTCATCACCTTGTGATGCTCGAACACCGTGTGCAGCCCGATCACCGCCACCTGATCGGGATGGAAGCGCTCGCGGATGCGCTTGGCCTGCGGCAAGCCATGCTCGATACATCCCGGGCACAGCATCTGGAAGGCGACCAGCACCACGACCTTGTCGCGCAAGGCAGCCAGCGTGATCGGCTGTTTGCTGCCGACCCATCGCACGACATCGAGCTCGGGTGGTTTCTCGGGATCGAACATGCGGGCTCCTCTGGCGCTGGCGGTTGTGCTCGACAGGTAGCGATATTCGCGCCTTCTCGCAAACAGCTTGCTCGGTGCCTGGCTTTCAGCCTGGCACCCTGGCGGACATGGCACTGAGTTCCCGGCGACCCCTGTGTGACGGTGCCAGGCT